>NZ_JBEXSZ010000064.1:0-43256 GCF_040613865.1 Streptomyces sp. NPDC006197
CCCGGCCGACCGCATCCGGTCCGTGAGCGTCCTGGGCGAGGAGTCCCGGCGCCGGATGTTCGCCTTCATCCGGCGTGCGGGCAGGGCGCGTCCGCGTCCAGGACCAGCCTTCCCGCCTTCCGGTACTCGCGCCGCGCCCCGGCCCGTACGTCCTCGCCGGTCACGGCCGAGCCGCGGGCCGCCGCCAGATAGCCGGCCGTCACCGCCGCCGAGCGGATCGCGCCGCCGGCGAGCTCGAACTCCGCGGCGCACCGCGCGATCTCCTCGTCCACGTCCTCCGCCTTCGGCGTGCCCGCCAGGCAGGAGTGCCAGAGCGAGACGCGCTGCCCGGGGTCGGGGAACGGGAAGTCCACGACCAGGTCGAGCCGGCGGGTGAACGCCTCGTCGATGTTGGCCCTGAGGTTGGTCGTGAGCACCGCGATCCCGTCGAAGGCCTCCAGGCGCTGGAGCAGATAGGCGCTCTCCAGGTTGGCGTACCGGTCGTGCGAGCTCTTCACCTCCGACCGCTTGCCGAAGACCGCGTCGGCCTCGTCGAAGAGGAGGACGCAGTCCGTGCGGTCCACCTCGGCGAAGATCCGCTCCAGGTTCTTCTCGGTCTCCCCGACGTACTTGTCGACCACCGAGGAGAGGTCCACCACATAGAGGTCGAGGCCCAGTTCGCCCGCGACGACCTCGGCGCCGAGCGTCTTCCCGGTGCCCGACTCCCCGGCGAACAGCGCGACGACACCCCGCCCGCGCCCGCCCCCCGTGCGCAGCCGCCACTCGCCGAGTACCCGGTCCCGGTTCCGGGCCCGGCCGGTCAGCTCGCGCAGCAGCTCCAGCGGCTCCTCGGGAAGCACGAGATCGGCGAACCCGACGGCCGGCCGGATCCGCCGCGCATGGCTGTCGAGGAGCGGCGCCGACACCAGCCGGGCGCCGCGTCGCAACTGCGCGAGCGTCAGCGCCGTGCCCTCGAACGCGGCGAGCGCCCGGGCGGAACGCGCCGCCCGGCGGACCTGATCGCCGCGGAGGCGGTACGGGGCGGTGGCCGCGTCCAGGTCGAAGTCGACGGCCACGGCAGCGAGTTCGCGGTGCCACAGGCCGTCGGGGCCCGCTGTGTCCTCCGGCGCGTCGAGCGCGATCAGCTCCGCGTCCGGCGCCCACCGGAGATCGGGCGCCCCGGTGCCGGCGAGGACCACCGTCACGCCGGACGAGGCGAGGGCGCGCACCAGCGGCCCGGTCCGCGGGGGCAACGGGTCGACGACCACGGCGGCGCCGCGCAGCCGGGCCTCACGCAGCAGCAGCCGCGCCGCCCCCTCGTCCACGCCCTCCGGCCGGTACCGCAGCACGGGTCGTCCGGCGGCGCGCAGCGCGGCCACCACCCCGTCCGTGGCGGCCCCGGGGACGCGTTGACGCAGATGGACGGTGACGGGCCCGGCGGCGACGACCCGGGCCCCGAGCGGCGTGGTCGCGGCGGCCGCGTCCGCCGCCCCCGCCGGCAGCAACTCCACTTCGGAGGCCGGGAGTCCCGCGTCGAGCCGCCCGTCGTCGCCGAGGAGGTGCGCCACCACCCGCTCCGGTACGCGCAGGGCCCGCCCGGGCAGCGGCCGGTCCTCGTCCTCGACCTCCAGGAGGCCGCCGGACCGCAGCGGGGCGGCCGGATGGAAACGGTCCCGGGCGGCCGGGTCGAAGGGGCCGGTGCCCGCCAGGTCCAGGGCCAGGGCCACGGTGGCGCGCCGTCGGCCCACGTCGTCGTTGAGGTATCCGTACAGCGCCTCGAAACCCCGGTCCACGTCGGGCGCGAGCGCCGCGAGGAGGACGTGGGCGTCGAGCGCGGTGAGCCCGAAGCCCCGTGCCAGTCGGGCCAGTCGGCCCGTTCCGCCGATGTCCGGAAGGGAGAGGCCGCCGTCCGGAAGAGGGGCGCCGCCGCCCGGAAGGAGGGCGTCGTCGTCCTGCGCCGTCGGTCCGTGCACCGCCGTCGGTCCCTGCGCTGCCGTCGGTTCCTGCACCGTCGTCGCCCGCGCCGCCGTCGGTCCCGGCTTCGCTGCGATTCGGCGGGCCGTCTCCCCGGTGACGTACAGGCCGCGCAGCGGATCGCCCGCCGTGGGGTCCCCGGCGCTCCGGGCGTCCACGAGCGCGGCGACCCGGTTCCGCAGCGCGGAGAGCAGGTCGAGGACGCCGTCGGTGCCCCGGAGGTCGTCCTCGCTCATGCGCCGCCCTCCCGCCGCGGGTCCGCCCTGACGCCGATGCGCCGCCGCATCCGGGGGGCGGAGTCGTCCGGTACGCCGTCGATCCCGCGCACGAGGATCTCCGCGCCCTCGGTGACCGGCGGCGCCGCCGCGTACACCGGAGCGACCGGGAACGGTGTGGTGACCACGACGTCGAGCGAGGGCTTGAGCTCCCCGCCGAGCGCGGACCAGATGTCCGCCAGCGAGCGCGACTCGGCGGGCGGCACCGCGACGGAGAGCGGCAGGGAGGTGGCGATCGGCCGCACGGACTCCGGCACCGCGTCTCCGGAGAGCACCTCGTGCGGCAGGAGCAGCGCCAGCGCGCCCGACAGGAGCCGGTGCTCGTCCTCGGGACGTGAGGTCCAGGCGGTCACCAGGTACGAGAGCCGGAACCAGCGCGGCGGCAGGCGCCTTCGCGTCACGATCCCGTCGGCGTCCCGCTCGGCCCGCGCGCCGCGCTCGCGCCGGGCCACGTCCTCCCGGATGTCGTACAGGTAGGCGTTGAGCGTGGGAGCGTTGCGGCGCGCCGCCCAGTCGCGGGTGGGGGCGTCGAAGGCGATGTCGCCCGTGACGGCGGGGGAGAGCAGCCGGCGCAGGGCCTCGTCTATCTCGTGGATCATCAGATGTAGCCTTCGCGGAGCGCGTACGCGACGGCATGCGCCCGGTTGGTGAGCTGGAGACGGGTCATGAGCGAGTGCAGGACGTTCTTCACGGTGCGCTCGGAGTAGGCGAGCCTCTCGCTGATCTGCCGGGTGTCCAGACCCTCGGCGAGCAGCCGCAGCACGTCCACCTCGCGGGGCGCCATTCCGAAGAGCGGCACCGACCCGCCGGTGCCCGTTCCCGCCGCCGTCGCCCGCTGGAGCCGGCCCACCTGGTTCAGGAGGCGGCTGACCAGGTCGGGCGGTAGTTCGCCCTCACCCCGTGCCGCGCTGTGCACGGCGCTCAACAGCCTTTGCTCGGTGGCCTGGTGGCGCCAGATGATGGCTCGTACCCCGTGCTCGACCACCGTCAGGAGATCGGGTTCGCGCAGCTCGCGGGCGACCAGCACGACGCGCTGGTCGCGGCCGCGCAGCAGGCGCCGGAGTTCCGCGGTGGTGGGTTCGTCGATCCGGTCCGCGAGCATCACCGCCACCGCGGGGGCGTCCCGGTTCCCGTCGTCGTGCTCGGGCACGAAGTCGATGGTCGGTTGGTGCCGTAAGTGGCTGATGAGTCCGGCCCTGCTGAGTGGGTCGGATGCGTGGACGGTCACCGTCACCCGTGTGGTGAGCACTTCCGCTGCCTGCTCCTTCTCACGCGCCTCGACCGTCCGGGCGTGGTCGGGCGCCCGGGACCGGCCGGCGGGGCGACGGCGGCCTCACGGCCGTCGGTCGCCACGCACGGTGAGGCTCCCCGTGGTCTGCTGGTCCGTGACCGGCGCACCGGTCACGATGGTCACGTCCAGCTTCCCGTGCGGTACTCACGTCTCGCTAACGCTCCGCTGCCGCGCTCCGGAACCTCGCACCGGGGCCGTCCACAACGCTCTTCCCCTGTGGCGCCCGCCACTTGGGGCGTCCGCGCGGCGGCGGGAGGGCGGTTCTCAGACCATGTCGACGTCAGGTCATGTTGAAGTACGGGAGGGGGCCGGCGGGCTGGTCGGCGGTGACCCGGCGGACGACCGCGATCGCGAGGATCGCGCACAGGATGCTGAGACTCTGGTCGACCGGGTTGCGGTAGTCCGTCTGGCCGAGGATCAGGAGGTGGACGGCGACCGAGAGGGGACCGTCGCAGAGCCAGACGAACCACCAGGCGTTGATCAGCCAGGCGTCACGGGGCGGACCGCCGGCCCGGCGGATGTCGAGGGTGATGTGGCGCGGCAGCCACCACATGGCGAGCGGGACGATCCAGGCGCCGAGGGCGAAGGCCGGGCTGTACTTGTGGGTGCCCGGGGCGAGCACCTCGGCATTGCAGCGGACGCGATGGAACCAGACCAGGAACGCGATCCAGCACGACACCTGGAGCACTGCCGGGAACGGGACCATCTCCTCGGAGAGCCAGGGTGAGTCCTGGCCGCCGGTGGCGATGACGTAGATGTCGGCGAGTGCGGAGGTCGCGATCAGCGACTGGGCGACGAGGGCCGGTCCGTTCGGGTTGCGGAATCTGTAGCGGGGCCCCCGCACGGCCGCCGGCCCGACGGGCACGTTGTACTGGTCCATGCTTCATCCCCCCGAATGCGGCCGAGTGGTACGGCGGCCTTGATCACCGGCATCGTAGAGGCGCGCCGGCCGGCCGGCCAAGGGCCGGGAGCCGGGGAAGCACCGGGGTCAGCGGCGGTCGTCCGTCGTGTCGTACGGGGCGCCCGGCTCCGGCGGTTCCGGGACCGGTCCGATCGGCTGGTCGGGGTCGAGCTTGATGCCCAGGCGCGGGGTGGCGCCCGCGAGCAGGCCCCAGAGGGCGTCGCTCAGGAAGTGGGTCAGGTCGTCGAGGGAGCTCCGCGACTCGGGGTGGGCGGCCCACTGGTTCACCACGCCGTCCACCAGGCCGACCATGCCGAACGCCAGGTTGAGGTTGAACCCCGTGGGCGCCGCCTCGCCGTCGAGGAACCGCTCGGCGTACGAGTCCAGGAGCCGGGCGAGGTGGAGGGCGACGGCGGTGCGGGTGCCCGCGACCGCGCGTGAGCCGGCGGCGGGCTGCCCGGGCGAACCGGTGCCGAGGAAGCGGTGGAGGTGGGGGTGGAGCGCCACCCAGCCCACGTAGGTGGCCGCGGCGAGCTCGATCGCCTCCCGGATCGTGCCCTTGGGGTCGAGGGCGGGGGACAGGGCGGTCATCAGGTCGTCGGTGATGCGCGCGCGGATCTGCTCGTCGAGGTCCTCGCGGCTGCGGAAGATCCGGTAGACGACGGAGCGGGGCATGCCGGCCTCGGCGCCGATCGCCGCCACGCTGACCGTGGTTCCCTCGCGGCCGATGACGGTGAGGGCCGCGGTGAGGACCTGGTCCCGACGTTCGGCGCGGTGGCCGCTCCAGCGGGTGTCACGGCCGTCGGGGCGCCCGTCGTTGCGTGTGTGTCTGTCCTCGGCCACGGCGTGGATCGTACCCGGCGGCGGGGACGAGGCCGGGCGACAGGGGTGGCGCAGGTCACGTTACCGCCGGTATCCTGGACGCTGTGACACAGGTAAATTCCGGGGCCTGAGGAAGAATGCCCGCCGGTACGACCGGCAGTGGAGGGGACGGACATGGAGAACCAGCACGTCGACGTGCTGATCATCGGGGCGGGGCTGTCCGGCATCAGTGCCGCCTGCCACCTGCTCGCCGGGAACCCCGGAGCCACGTACGCGATCATCGAGCGGCGCGCCGGGATCGGCGGCACCTGGGACCTGTTCCGCTACCCCGGCATCCGCTCGGACTCGGACATGTACACCTTCGGCTACGGCTTCCGCGCCTGGCACGGCACCAAGGTCCTCGCCGCAGGACCGGACATCCGCCGCTACATCCGGGCCACCGCCGAGGAGCACGGCGTCGCCGACCGCATCCGCTTCGGCCACCGGGCCCTCCGGGCGGACTGGTCGAGCGCCGAAGGCCGCTGGACCGTCGAGGCCCTCGACGAGGCCACCGGCGAGACCCGCCTCCTCACCGCCCGCTTCCTCGTCGGCGCCACCGGCTACTACGACTACGACGCGGGCCACCGCCCCGAGTTCCCCGGCGAGGAGCGCTTCCGCGGCACCCTCGTGCACCCCCAGCACTGGCCCGAGGACCTCGACCACACGGGCAAGCGCGTCGTGGTCATCGGCAGCGGCGCCACCGCCATCACCCTCGTCCCCGCGATGGCCGCCGAAGCCGCCCACGTCACCATGGTCCAGCGCTCGCCCACGTACGTCCTGGCGCTCCCCGCGGACGATCCCCTCTCCGTCCTCCTGCGCCGGCTGCGCGTCCCCGCCCCGCTCGTCCACCGGGTCGGGCGCACCCGCAACATCGCGATGCAGCGCGCCCTGTACGCCCTGTGCCGCAAGGCCCCCCGCCTCATGCGCAAGGTGCTCCTCGGCGCCGTGCGGGCGCGGCTCGGCAAGAGCGTCGACATGCGCCACTTCACCCCGGCGTACAAGCCCTGGGACCAGCGGCTGTGCGTCGTGCCCGGCGGAGACCTCTTCACGACGCTCAGGAGCGGCCGGGCGTCCGTCGTCACCGACCACATCGAGACGTTCACCGAGACCGGGATCAAGGTCGGGTCCGGCGAGGAGATCCCCGCCGACATCGTCGTCACGGCCACCGGCCTGCGCATGCAGCTCGCCGGCGGCATGGAACTCGCGGTCGACGGAAAGCCCGTCGTCACCCGCGACCACCTCCTCTACAAGGGCGTGATGCTGGACGGCGTCCCCAACCTGGCGATGATCATCGGCTACACCAACGCCTCCTGGACGCTCAAGGCCGACCTCGCCTCCGCCTACATCAGCCGGCTCGTCGCCCACATGGACCGCCACGGCCTCACCGCCGTCACCCCCGTCGCCACCGAGGCCGACCGCTCCTCCGTCTCCGTCATGGGCGAGTCGCTGACCTCCGGCTACATCGCCCGCGGCGACGCGATCATGCCCCGCCAGGGCACCCGCGACCCGTGGCGGATCCGGAACGACTACTACCGGGACCGCCGCGCGCTGTGGCGGTCCCCGATCGAGGACCCCGCGCTCCGCTTCGACCGCGCGGTCCCCGACGGGCGCCCCGCCGAGCGGGAGGACCGGACCCCCGCGGTCTGACACCCCTCCGGAAAACCCTCGGAAAAGCCCTTCGAAAGCCCTCGAAAAGCCCCTCAGAAAAGCGCCTCCGGACAGCCGACCGCGAGAGAACGAGGACGACGATGACCAGCGTGCAGAGCTACCACGAGAGGCTCCGGATCCTGTCCGAGGCCTCGGTGCACATCCACTTCGACGCGTTCACCGACATCGACTGGGACCACCCCGACTTCGCCATCGACCCGACGGACCCCCGCTGGGTGCTCCCCGCGGCCGACCCCCTGGGCGGCCACCCCTGGTACCAGGAGCAGCCCCTCGAGGTCCGCACACGCATCGGACTGTGGCGGTACGCCAACATCGTCAAGGTCGGCATGCAGTTCGAGAACGTCCTCATCCGCGGGGTGATGGACTACCTCTTCGCCCTGCGCAACCAGAACCCGGAGTTCCGCTACCTCACCCACGAGGTCACGGAGGAGTGCCACCACACCCAGATGTTCCAGGAGTTCGTGAACCGCGCGGGCGCCGACGTGCCCGGCGGGCGCCGCTCCTTCCGCGTGCTCAGCCGCTTCCTGCCCCTGGCCGGCTCGCTGATCCCCGAGTCCTTCTTCACCGGCGTCCTCGCCGGGGAGGAACCCATCGACCACCTCCAGAAGGCGATCCTGCGCGGCGGCGAGGACATCCACCCGCTGATGCGCCGGCTCATGCAGATCCACGTCGCCGAGGAGGCCCGGCACATCTCCTTCGCCCACGAGTTCCTGCGCGTCAAGGTCCCCGGCTACGGCCGGGCGCGCCGGGGCGCGCTCTCGGTGGCCTTCCCCGTGATCATGCGGGTGCTCGGCGACGTCATCATGGTCCCCGACCGGAAGACCGCCGAGACGATAGGCGTGCCCCACTGGGTGATCAAGGACATCTTCTGGAAGTCGTCCGACGGCGAGAAGATGCTCCGCGACCTCTTCTCCGACGTGCGGATGCTCGCCGAGGACATCGGCCTGATGAACAGGGCCTCCCGGCGCGTCTGGAAGGCGCTGCGCATCGACGGCCGCCCGTCCCGCCACCGCGGCGAACCCGCCCCGCACGCCGCCTGACCCGCGAACGGAGAGCCACTCCCCATGCCGTACGTCGTCACCCGGTCGTGCTGCGCGGACGCCTCCTGCGTCCTGGCCTGCCCGGTCAACTGCATCCACCCCGCCCCCGGCGAACCGGGCTTCGGGCAGACCGAGATGCTGTACGTCGACCCCCGCACCTGCGTCGACTGCGGCGCCTGCACGACGGCCTGCCCGGTGGACGCGCTCAAGCCGCACACCGGGCTCACCGAGGCGGAGCTGCCGTTCCTCGAACTCAACCGGGCCTACTACGACGCTCATCCGCACGAGGACCGGGCGCCCATGGCCCTCGTGCCCGCCCAACGCCGCCTCTCCGCCGCCGAGTTGCGGGTCGCGGTCGTCGGCGCAGGGCCGGCCGGGCTGTTCGCCGCCGACGAGCTGCTCCGGTACCCGGGCGTCACCGTCACCGTCCACGACCGGCTGCCCACCCCGTACGGACTCGCCCGCGCGGGAGTGGCCCCCGACCACCAGGACACCAAGCAGGTCGCCCGGCTGTTCCGCACCGTCGAGAGCCAGCCCGGCTTCTCGTACCGGCTCAACACCGAGATCGGCCGCGACCTGCACCACGAGGACCTGGTCCGCGACCACCACGCCGTGATCTACGCCGTCGGCGCGGCCACCGACCGGCGGCTCGGCATCGACGGAGAGGAACTGCCCGGCAGCGCCTCCGCCACCGACTTCGTGGCCTGGTACAACGGCCACCCCGACCACAGCGCCACCCCCTACGCCCTGGACGGCGAGCGGGCCGTCGTCATCGGCAACGGAAACGTGGCCCTGGACGTGGCCCGCGTCCTCACCGCCGACCCCGACGCCCTGGCCCGCACCGACATCTCCGACCGGGCGCTCGCCGCGCTGCGGACGAGCCGCGTCCGCGAGGTCGTCGTGCTCGGGCGCCGCGGACCGGCCGAGGCCGCGTTCACCCTGCCGGAACTGCTCGCCCTCGCCGCGCTCGACGGCGTCGACGTCCTCGTCCAGGGTTGGCCGACCGACCTGCCCCCGGACGCCACGCCCAAGACCAGGGTGCTCGCCGAGCTGGCCGCCCGGACCCCCGTGCCGGGACGCCGCCGCATCGTCCTGCGCTTCCGGACCCGCCCGACCCGGATCCTCGGCGACGACCGGGTGACCGGTCTGACCGTCGAGACGGCCGGGGCCGTGGAGAGCATCGAGGCCTCGCTCGTCCTGCGCGCGATCGGCTACCGCGCCCGGCCCGTCCCCGGCCTCCCGTTCGACGAGCCGACCGGCACGGTGCCCCACCAGAGGGGCAGGGTCCGGCCCGGCGTGTACGTGGCCGGCTGGATCAAACGCGGCCCCAACGGGTTCATCGGCACCAACAAGTCCTGCGCCCAGGAGACCGTCTCCGCGCTCCTCGACGATCTCGAAGCCGGTCTGCTCCCCGCTCCCACCGGCGGGGGCCCGGCGTCCGGCGGGCCCCCGGAGGCCGTCGGCCTCGACGGCTGGCGGGCGATCGACGAGAGCGAGCGTGCGGCGGGCCGGCGCCAGGGACGCCCCCGTGTGAAGCTCGTCGACAGGGACCAGCTGCTCGCCACCGCCCGCTCCACGTCAGGCCGCCCGCCCGCCCGCTTCCTCCTGACCTAGGGCCTGTCTTTCGGATCAGGCCCGGACAGGCCCTGGCGTCTGGTCGACCCCCTCGGACGGAAACGGGCCCGGGTGAGGCGGGGGGCGTCGGCGGGGCGGCCGGCGATGAGGGACTGGAGGATGTCGAGGAGGGCCGCCGAGCTGTCGACCGGGTTCAGTTCGAGCGCGGAGATGGCGGGGCGGCTGTTGCGGGCGTGCTCGGAGTCGGAGCCGGTGACCACCATGGTCCGCTCCGGGACCCGTACGCCGCGTGCCATGAGGCCCCGCTGCACGCCGGCCGCGTGCCGCCCGGTGAGGCAGAAGACGGCGTCCGGCAGCCCGTCGTCGACGAGCCGGCCGGCGAGGGCCGCGCCGCCCTCGACGCCCGCGCGCTCGGGAAGCTCGTACAGGCGTGGCGTGCTGCCGCGCTCCTCGCACCAGCCGAGGTAGGTGTCCTGGTGTTCCAGGTTCCAGGCGTTCGGGTCGGTGCCCCGGACCAGGGCGACGGAGCGGGCGCCCGCGCCCTCCAGGTGGGTCAGGACCAGGCGGGCGGAGGCACGGTCGTCCTCCGAGGCCCAGTGCGTGAACTCCGGGCGCCCCGGCGGGCGTCCGTAGGTCACGTACGGGATGCCGCGCTCCTCCAAGCGTGCGATGACCGGGTCGTCCACGTGCGGGTTGGTGACGATGTAGCCGTCCAGGGAGAAGGCGAGCGGCGGGACCGGAGCCCGTGTCAGGTCCGGCACCAGCATGAGGCTGAGGCCACGGGCCAGGGCCTGTGAGGCGGCCGCGCCCACGAACCGCTCGAAGACGTCCACGCCCGCCGGCGCGTAGTCGCCGAGGGCGTCGAGGGAGCGCAGCACCAGACCGACGGCGCCCATCGGGGAGCGGCGCAGCCCGCGGGCCAGGGCATCGGCCTCGTACCCCATCTGCTCGGCGACGGCACGGATGTGCTCGCGGGTGGCCGTGCTGAGGGTGCCCTTGTCGTTGAGGGCGTGCGAGACGGCGGTGATGGAGACCCCCGCCTTGCGCGCCACGTCCTTGATCGTGATGCCCCGCGTCCGTGCCACCACGCGCCGCCTGTCCTGGAACGTCCCGGAAGGACGGGAGGGAAGAGTTCCCCCAAGCATTGCATAAAACGTTTTACGTTCCTAGCTTGATGCCCGCCGCCCCTCTCGGCCCGCGGCCCCGTCAGCCTCGAAGGAACCCCGTGGAACTGCACACCCTCACCACCGAGACGACCGACCCCCGCGAGCGCGGAACCCTCCTCGGCACCCGGTTCGGCGCCCAGGTCCGGCGCGTCGCGGAGCTCTACCGGGAGCACTTCGCCGTCCTCGGCCTGCCCGCCGACCAGGTCCGCGACCTCGCCACCCGCAGCCACGAGGCACTCCGGGCCTGGGCGCCGTCCCTCGCCGAGGAGTCGGACGCCTGCGCCGACGCGGCCGGCGTCGAGCGCTGGACGGTGGCCGCCGTCGGCGCCCGCACCGAGATCCTCGCCGGCTGCCCGACGCCCGGGAAGGGCGAGTGCTCCACCGCGGTGTTCGCACCCGCAGGGGCCGCGCCGCAGACCGTGCAGACCTGGGACTGGCACGACCTGCTCGTCCCGGAGGCGCTGCTGCACGAGCTGACGCCGAGCACGGGCCGCACGGTGAAGCTCTTCACCGAGTTCGGCGCCCCCGGCAAGATCGGCGTGAACAGCGCCGGCCTCGGCGTGCACTTCAACATCCTGTTCCACGCGTCCGACTCCGCGAGTGGCGGCGTGCCCGTCCATGCCGTCGCCCGCCGCATCCTCGACGAGGCCGACACCCTCGACCAGGCCGTCGAGATCGCCTCGACGGCACGCGTCAGCGCCTCCACCTCGCTGACCGTGGTCACCGCCGACTCCTCCGCAGCGAGTCTGGAGCTCTCACCCGCCGGCCTCGCGGTGGTCCCGGCCGCCGAGGACGGCTGGCTGCTGCACACCAACCACTTCCTCGACGCCGGCCTCGCGGCGGCGGACACCGGACCGGCCGACTCGATGACGACGGAGCGCCTCGCCCACCTGCGCGAGGTGCGGGCCGCGATGCCGGGACTCCCGCCCGCCGAACGGGCGCGGGCCTTCTGCGGCGACGACGGGGCCGACGCCGTCGTCTGCATGCGGCCCGACGCGCACAAGGCGCCGCACGAGCAGTGGGGCACCCTGCTCACCGTCGGACTCGACGTCACCCACTGCGCGATCGACTACCTGGCCGGCGCGCCGCACGAGGCCCCGACGGCCGGCCTCGCCCGCTTCTGACCCGCACTTCCCCCTGTTCGTTTCCGCTCCCTCCCCACCCCCGAAGGACCCGCCATGACGGAGACCGTCCGGCCCGGCCTCAAGGCCCGCGCGGCCAGAGGCACTCGCACCTTCCTCATCTCCGGATTCGGAACGGCGCTGGAGTTCTACGACTTCATCATCTACGGCCTCGCCGCCGCGATCGTCTTCCCCACGGTCTTCTTCCCCGGCTTCGACCGCACGGTGGGCACCCTGGTGGCCTTCGCGGCGTTCGGCAGCGGCTTCGTCGCCCGCCCGCTCGGCGGCATCGTGATCGGTCACTTCGGCGACCGGATCGGCCGCAGGTCGATGCTGATTCTTACGCTGCTGATCATGGGCGGCAGCACCTTCCTCATCGGCTGCCTGCCCTCGTACGGGACCCTGGGCATCGCCGCTCCGGTCATGCTCGTCGCCCTGCGCCTCGTCCAGGGCTTCGCGGCCGGCGGGGAGTGGGGCGGCGCCTCCCTCTTCGGCATCGAGAACGCCCCCGAGAACCGGCGCGGCCTGTGGGGCAGCTTCACCAGCGCCGGCATCGGCATCGGCAGCCTCTTCGGCACGGGCGCCTTCACCCTGATCACCCTGCTGCCGGAGGGTCAGCTCGAAGCCTGGGCCTGGCGCGTGCCGTTCTGGCTGGGCGGCGTCCTCGTCCTCGTCGGAGTCGTCGCCCGCGGCCGCATGCCCCAGGAGGAGCGCCGCACGGACGGCGCGCCCCGCGTCCCCATCCTGGACTCGATCAGGCGGCACCCGCGCCAGATGCTGCTGGCCATCGGCGTGGCCTTCGGCTACAACACCCTCGCGTACATCGGCACGATCTTCACGGTGACGTACGCCGAGGAACGCGGCTACAGCCCCACCGAGTCCCTGCTGCTCCAGGTGGCGGGCTCCGTCGCCTTCACGATCGCCGTGCCGCTCATGGCCCTCATCTCCGACCGGAAGGGCCGCAAGCCGGTCGTCATCCTCGGCACCCTCGCGTACGCGGCCTTCTTCTTCCTGTACTTCCCGCTGGTGGACGGCCACGTCCTCGTCCTGGCCACGCTCGCCTACGTCCTGGTGAACGTGCTGATGGCCGCCCCGCAGGGCTGCATCCCGGCCTTCCTCGGCGAGCAGTTCGCGGCGGCCACCCGCTACTCGTCCCTCTCCGCCACCTACCAGACCGGTGCCGCGCTGGGCGGCGGCACGGCGGCCACCGCCGCGACCGCGCTGTTCCTCGCGTACGACGGCGACCCGATCGGTGTCGGGCTCTACTCCGGCGCGGCGGCGCTGGTCCTGGTGCTGTGCGCCTGGGGCCTGCGGGAGACGTTCCGGGTCCCGACGGCCCGGCTCGGCGAGCGGGTCACGGAGCCCGCCGCCGAACGGGTCGCGGTCTGAAAGACGAAGGACACCCCCCTACGGCGGTCTGAAAGACACCCCCTACGAGCGGAGAAACGCGCGGACTCCCCGGGAGACCGCGTCGTCTCCCAGGAGCGCGTTGTGGTCGAGGCAGCCGGCGCCGTTGTTGGCGGCGCCGGCCAGCGGCACGCTGCTGTCGGGGTTGATGACCTCGTCGCAGTTCGACCACCAGGTGGCGTAGCGCACGGCCCCGGGCGTCTCGTCGCCCTCCGCGAGCTTCTTCTGGACGTAGGAGCCCGGGGTCATGTCGCGGCAGGCCTGGTCCCACAGTGCGCACGCCCAGGCAGTGGAGGTGCCGTGGTTGGGGCCGGCGAGGGAGACCCAGTGGGCGACGGATGACTGTCCGGCGGCGTCGAACTTCACGTACCAGCGGGTGACGAGGCTGCCGAAGGAGTGGGCGACGAGATCGACCCGGGCGGCCCCGGTCTGCCGCTTGACGTCCTCGACGTACGCGGCGAGTTCGCCGGACAGGACCTCGTTGACGGACCGGTGCGTGTCGTAGCCGAAGGAGAACAGCTCGGCGTCGGTGTACCCGTCGGCCTTGAAGTCCGCGCGCAGCCCGCCCCAGACGCCCGGGTCGGCGTTGTAGCCGTGGACGAAGACGACGGGGGTACGGGCGGAGGAGCCGAGCGCGGGCGTCTCGGCGCGGACGGACGCCGCCGGCAGGAGCAGCGACGCGACGACGGCGAGCAGCGGAATGGCGATCCGGCCACGGAGTCTCAACACGCTTTCCCCTAAAATGAGTTACGCACGAGTAGTCACGAGCATGGTGGGGGCCGAGGGGGCGGATGACCAGCCCCCTGCGCGGCTTCGCCGGCCCCGGGCTTCCGTCAGGTGATCGCGAAGGGGGACGCGCGTGCGGGGAATGCGGGGACGTCGGGGGAGTGGCGGGGACTCCGGTCGTGGCGAGGACGTGGCGCGTCTTCGCGTGGCCGCCGAGGCGGGGGACGTCACGGCGATGTTCCGGTACGGCGTGCGTCTCGGGACGGGCGACGACCGGGACGGCGGCGAGCTGTGGCTGCGCCGGGCGGCCGCGGCGGGCCATCCCGAGGCCGGCGTGACCCTCGGCGTACTGCTCCACCAGTGGCAACGGCCCGCGGAGGCCGAGCCGTTGCTGAGGGCGGCCGCCGGGTCCGGACACGTACGGGCGATGGAGATCGTCGGGTATCTGATGCGGCAGCGGGGCGACCACGCCGAAGGCGTCCTCTGGTACCGGCGATCGGCCGAGGGCGGCAACCCGTACGCGATGGCCGTCCTGGGGGGCCTGGACAAGGAGCGGGGAGACCTCGCCGGGGCCGAGGGCTGGTACCGGCGGGCCGCCGAGGCCGGCCTCGCCGACGCCGCGTACGTGGTCGGGACGCTGCTGCACGAGCGGGGCGAGAGCGCCGAGGCGGAGCGATGGGCCCGCCGGGCAGCGGCCGGGGGCAGCACCGCCGCGATGAAGACGCTCGGGGCCCTCGCCCTCAAGCAGGGGGACCGGGAGGCGGCGAAGGCCTGGTACCGCAAGTCGGTGGCGGCCGGGGACGACGAGGGCCGCCGCCTGCTCTTCGCGATGCTCAACCGCGCGGAGATGCTCGGCGAGCTGGAGAAGTGGCTGACCGAGCGCGCCCGGAAGGGTGACGTCGACGCGTACTTCGCGCTGGGGCGGGCCAGGGAGCTGGACGGGGATCTGTACGCGGCGCAGGGGTGGTACGAGAAGGCCGCGAAGGCGGGGCACGTCGGGGCGATGATCCAGCTGGCCCGGCTCTCCGAAGCGCAGGGCCACCTCCGTCAGGCACGGGCGTGGCGCCGGAAGGCCGCCGAATCCTGAGGCCCGTGTGACGGATTGACCCCATTTCGCGGTGGCCTGCCGGCCCCACCGGGGAACTGGTGCCGCCACAAGGGTTGTCAGTGCAATTTCACATTACTATGTTACAGCGCACACGGCCCGATGATTGACCGTCATCCGCCGTGCGAACCCGACCAGTTCGCGAACGCATCCCCGCAACCCCCCTCACCAGCAGGAGTTCCGTTGTCCCTCAACAGACGTGTGCGCTCGTCCCTGCTCGCCTCCGCCGTCACGGTCACCCTCCTCGCCTCCGCCGGCCAGGCCGGCGCCTCCGCCACGGGCACGGACGACCGGCCCGCCCCGGCCCCCGCGCTCGGCGCACCGGGCCCGCAGGAGCGGCCGGCGGCCAACCCCTTCGACGAGGTCGAGCACCGGGCCTCCGCCCCGCGCACCACCTTCGGGCCCGCCCCCGCCCCCGGCGGCCACGCCACGGGCCGCGTCCCCGGCCGGGCACCGGCCGCCGCCACCGCGCGGCCGCTCGCAGCCCCCGGCACCACCGCCGCCGGCGTCCCCTGCACCCTCGACGGGATCACCGGCCTCGCCCCGGAGCGGTTCGCCGACTTCCTCGCCGACCCGGCGGTCACCGCCGACGGCTGTCTCCGCGGCCTCATATGGACCTGGGACGCCCGGCTCGCACCCGTGATGTCCGACGCCCACGTCCAGGCCGTCGCCCGCCGCATATCGAGCCTCTCCGCCTCCCACGACGGACGGAACGCCTCCCACCTGGAGGAGATGTTCACGTACCTGCACGCCGTCGCCTACCACGACCACTCGCGCGACGAGATCGACACCACCGACGCGCCCACGGTCGACGCGATCCGCCGGGCCGTCGCCGACTTCGCCGCCGCCGCGCACACCTTCGACGTCACGAAGAGCAACGCGAACACCCTCCGCGAAGCGCTCTACGCGGCCAGCGCGCCCGGCCTCCGCCAGCACCAACTCGGCCTCGTCAAGCGGGTCCTGGCCACCATGGACCCCGCGCACCCCGCCACGAACCTCGACCCGGCCTGGGCGGGTGCCGCGCTCGCCGGCCTCTCCGTCAACTACCTCGGCGTCTACCCCGGCAACCAGGACAGCGCCTTCCACGCGGCCGCCGCCGCCGACCCGGCCTACCGCGCGACCTTCAAGGCCTTCGCGGGCTACGGCCACCTGAAGGGGACCGCCAACGCCTGGGTCGCCCGTGACGCCCTCGGCGAATACGGCCGCTTCGGCCAGATCGACGGCCTCAGGGACGGCGTCGTCGCCGACCTCGGCGCCACCCTCACCACCGTCGTCGGCACCTTCGGCCGCGGCAGCGAGCCGTGGGCGAAGGTCGTCTCCTGGCTCAACACCTACGAGGCCTGCAAGCCGTACGGCGTGTGCAAGGAGGACATCGAGAAGCAGCTCTTCCCGTACACGTACACCTACGACAACGGCGCCATCAAGGTCCGCACCGCCCTCGACCGGGCCACCGTCGACCAGCTCTACTACGCGAGCAAGCAGGTCAAGGCGCAGTACCACCGCGTCCTCGGCACCGAGCAGCCGCTCGCCGGCGACACCAACACCACCCTGAACATCGTCCTCTACGCCTCCCGCGCCGACTACGAGAACTACCACCCCATCCTCACCGGCATGGGCACCAACAACGGCGGCATCTACATCGAGCGCGGCGCCACCTTCTACACGTACCAGCGGCGCGTCCCCCAGGACTCCTCGCTCACGCTGGAGGAGCTCTTCCGCCACGAGTACACCCACTACCTCAACGGCCGCTGGGCCGTCCCCGGCTCCTTCGGCGAGGGCCCCTGGTACCAGGGCGACCGCACCACCGCCATGGACGAGGGCACGGCCGAGTTCTTCGACGGAGCCACCCGCGACAACGGCATCGCCGTCCGCAAGTCCCTCGTCCGCGGCGTCATCAACGACACCGCCGGCGGCGGCCCCCGGATGAACCTGCGCCAGATCCTCCACGCCACCTACGACGGCGACGGCTTCCGCTTCTACAACTACGCGGGCACGTTCTTCGAGTTCCTCTGGACCGAGAAGCCGTCCCTGCTCCGCGAGATGTACGGGCGGCTGCGCGCGAACGACGTCGCCGGCTACGACGCCTGGCGCGAGCGCCTCAGCGCCGACCCCGGCCTCCAGAGCGCCTACGACCGCTTCCTCGACGCGCAGATCGCCAAGGTCGACGACCTGTACGTCCCGAACACCACCTTCACGCCCAACGAGCGGCTCACCTACTCCACCGTCGTGGGAGTGAAGACCGCCTTCGCCAATGCCACGTACAACACCCCGGACTGCGTCGAGAACGGAGACCCGGGCAAGCGCCGCTTCCTGTGCACCGGCCGGATCACCGCGAACCTGTCGAACTGGGCGAGCGAGGACCAGAACTTCAAGGACATGTCCGAGACCGTCGACTACTTCCTCCTCGACCGTGCGGGTGAGTCCCTGAACAACCTGGCCGACATGAACTGCAGCTTCGGACCCGTCGAGATCTGGTCCACCAAGGTCGCGGGCACGTCGAGCTACAGCTGCGAGGGCCCCCTCCGCAGCTGACCGCACCCCACCGCCCGGGCCGGTCCTCCCACGGGGGAGGGCCGGCCCGGCACCACGACTCCCCTCTGGAGGCCGTACTCCGTGAGCACCACCCCCGCCCGGTCCGCACCGCCGAGAACCCCATGACCGACCTGCTCCTGATCGACGCCCCGGCCATGCCCCGCCTCCTGACCCCGGCGGCGGCCGCCGACGTCCTCGCCGAGGTCCTGCGCGCCGGGTTCGACCCCGAGACCGCCCCGCCCCGCACCGCCGTCCCCGTCCCGGCCGGTGAGCTCCTGCTCATGCCCGCCGCCTCCGGCGCGTACGCCGGCGTGAAGATCGCGGGTGTGGCCCCCGGCAACCCGGCCCTCGGCCTGCCCCGCATCACCGGCTCCTATCTGCTCCTCGACGGCGCGGACCTCCGGCCCCTCGCCCTCCTCGACGGGGCGGCCCTCACCGAGCTGCGCACCCCGGCCGTCTCCGCGCTCGCCGTACGCCGTCTGACGCCGGACGACCGGCCGCTGCGCCTCGTCCTCTTCGGCACCGGTCCCCAGGCGTACGGCCACCTGGAGGCCGTGCTCGCGGCGCGCGAGCTCGCCGAGGCGGTCGTCGTCGGGCGCGATCCGATCGGCGCGCGGGCCCTTGCCGGATACGCGCGGACGTTCGGCGTGCCCGCCCGCGCCGGCACGCCCGGCGACGTGGAGGGGGCCGACCTCGTCGTCTGCTGCACCACGGCCCGGGAGCCCCTCTTCGACGGCGCCCGGGTGGCCGCGGGCGCCACCGTCGTCGCCGTCGGTTCGCACGAGCCGACGGCCCGGGAGACGGACACCGCACTCGTGACCCGCGCCGAGGTGTACGTCGAGGCGCGCTCGGCGGCGCTCCGCGAGGCGGGGGACCTGCTCGTCCCGATGGCCCGGGGAGCGATCGGCGAGGACCACGTCGCGGGCACCCTCGCCGATCTGGTGAACGGCCACGACGTGGTGAACGACCGTGCTCTCTCCGGGCGTCCACGGCTCTTCAAGAGCGTGGGCATGGCCTGGGAGGACCTCGCCGTCGCCGGCGCCCTGTACCGCGCGGCCCGCGGGGGCTCATGACCCCGTGTGCGACAGGGGCGCGGTTCGACCGGCCGCGCCCCGGTGCCGGATGTTGACGGCCGCCGCCCTGGCCACGGCCACGGGGTTCAGGAAACGCGGCGGGCCGATCAGGCGGGACGCGAACAGATGCATGTGCCGTGCCAGGGAGGCGTCGCGCGCCGCCGCCGAGAACATCAGCCGCTCCACGGGGTTGAACGGGCGGCCCTTGGCGAAGTCGGCGGCCAGGTACTGGTGGCCGCCCAGGCGGCGCCGGTGCCTGGCCGCGTACACCGCGAGGGACCGGTCGAGGCCGCCCCGGCCGGTCAGGGCCGGGCCGACCGCCTCCGCCAGCCACTGCGCGGACTGCAGGGCCCATCCGCATCCCACCCCCCACAGGGGATCGCCGGTCAGGGCGGCGTCGCCGACGAGAGCGAGCCCCGGCGCCGTCGGCCTGCGGGTGTGCAGCGGGTAGTCGACCGTGCCGGTGATCTTCGTGACGCGCTCGGCGGCGTCGATGGGCGGCGCGTCGGGCAGGGCGCGGACGAACTCCAGGAAGCTGCCCTCCAGGTCCCTCCGGAAGTCCGGGAGCCGCTTCTTGTCCGGGAGCACCGCGACGACCGTCACCCCGTCGTCGTTCGGGAACGCGTAGGCCATGTCGGGCACCAGGAACCAGGCGTGGCTGATCCCGTCGCGCAGCGGAAGACCGCGGAAGTGCGCGAAATAGCCGAAGCGCGCGTTCTCGTGCCGCCGGGTGGGCACCCCGGCGAACCTGGCCACGGCCGAGTCCTTGCCGTCGGCGCCCACGACCAGGCGGGCCCGGATCTCGCGTTCTCCTTCGGGCGTCGAAGCGCGCACCCCGACGGCGCACCCGGCTTCCTGGAGCAGGCCGGTCACCTGGTGGCCGAGGAGCACGTCGACGCCGGGGGTCTCGGCCGCGCGGGACCTGATCATCGGGTCGAGGGTGCTGCGGCGGACGTTGTAGCCGTACGGCAGCTCGGGGCCCGGCGCGGCCCCCGGCTCGATCCAGCCCCAGCGGGTGTACCAGCGGGCCTCGTTGCGGACGGCGCCCGCCTTCTCCAGGGCGGGGAGAAGGCCGAGTTCCTTCAGGACCGGAGTGGCGTTGGCCGTGAGGGAGTGGGTGCACAGCGTCTTGTACGCCGTGGGGCGCGAGCGGCGTTCCAGGAGTGCGACGCGGGCGCCGCGCCGGGCGAGCAGGATCGCCGCGGCGCTGCCGGCGAGGCTCGCGCCGCTGATGACGACGTCGTAGTCGGGTCCCGCGCTCTCAGACTTGGTCATGCGCTGTTCGTCCCCCTCGTGGTGGTCCCACTTCTGTCAGGAACATGAGGACGAGGAACGCGAGCGGTTGTCAAGGGACCAGGCTCTCCGCGGGTCTTGGCAACCCGAGTGCCATGTGAAATATTACTGCCGTGCCCACGAGAAACACCTCGGATGTCATCGTCGTCGGCGCCGGCGTCGTCGGCGCGGCCTGCGCCCACTACGCCGCCCGGGCCGGCCTCTCCGTCACCGTCGTCGACCGCGGTCCCGTCGCCGGCGGCACGACGGGAGCCGGTGAGGGAAACCTCCTGGTCTCCGACAAGGAGCCGGGACCCGAGCTCGAACTCGCCCTGATCTCCACCGCGTTGTGGCGGGAGCTGGCCGAACTGCTCCCGCCCCAGGTCGAGTACGAGGCGAAGGGCGGCCTCGTCGTCGCCTCGGACGAGCCCGGGATGCGCGCCCTGCGCGCTTTCGCGGCCCGCCAGGAGAAGGCGGGCGTCACCAGCCGGGAGGTCCCCGAGGGCCGGCTCCACGACCTGGAGCCCCACCTCGCACCCACCCTGGCGGGCGGCTTCCACTACCCCCAGGACGCCCAGGTGATGCCCGCCCACGCGGCGGCCCGGCTGCTGCGCACGGGGGGCGGACGGATCCGGCCGCGCCTGGGGGAGGAGGTCACCGCTCTCCTCACCGGCCCCGCCGGGGAGATCCGCGGCGTACGGACCACCGCCGGCGAGATCCACGCCCCGCAGGTGGTCAACGCCGCCGGAACCTGGGGCGGCGCCCTCGCCGGACTCGCGGGCGTCCACCTGCCCGTGCTGCCCCGCAGGGGCTTCGTCCTCGTCACCGAACCGCTCCCGCGCGTGGTGCGCCACAAGGTGTACGCCGCCGACTACGTCGCCGACGTCGCCAGCGGCTCCGCCGCGCTCCAGACCTCTGCGGTCGTCGAGGGCACCCCGGCGGGCCCGGTCCTGATCGGCGCCAGCAGGGAACGCGTCGGCTTCGACCGGACGCTCTCCACCGAGGTCCTGCGCCGGCTCGCCGCCGGAGCCACCGCGCTGTTCCCCGTCCTCGGCACCGTACGGGCCGTCCGCACCTACCTCGGCTTCCGCCCCTACCTGCCGGACCACCTGCCCGCCATCGGACCCGACCCGCGCGTCCCCGGCCTGCTCCACGCCTGCGGCCACGAAGGAGCGGGCATCGGACTCGCCCCCGTGACGGGGCGGATCGTCACCGCCTGCCTGACCGGCGACGAACCACCCCTCGACATCCACCCGTTCCGGCCCGAACGCTTCGTCGACACCGCACCCGTCGCACGCCCCGCACCCCTCGCGCCCTGAGGCGCACGCACCCACCGTCACGAGAGGAGGGCCCGTGGCCCGCACCCCCGCCGACCTCGTCGGCGCACGCCCCGATCCGCCGTTCGAGATCACCTTCGACGGCCGTCGCGTCACCGCCCTGCCGGGCCAGACCGTCGCCGCCGCCCTCTGGGGCGCCGGCATCCTGGCCTGGCGCACCACCCGGGACGGCGGCCGGCCGCGCGGCGCCTTCTGCGGCATCGGCCAGTGCTACGACTGCCTCGCCACCGTCAACGGCGAACCCAACCGGCGCGCCTGCCTGGTCCCGGCCCGCCCCGGCGACGCGATCACCACCCAGGAGGGACACGGCCATGACCGCCTCGCCGTCTGAGCGGGAACCGTCCGAGCGGTCCCAGCCGGAACCGTCCGTGCCGGAGGCGCGTCACGAGCCGTACGACCTCGCGGTCGTGGGAGCGGGCTCCGCGGGCCTCGCCGGCGCCGTCACGGCCGCCGAACTCGGGCTGTCCGTAGCGCTCCTCGACGCCTCCGCCCAGACCGGCGGGCAGTTCCACCGACACCCGGCGCCCACCCTCGGAGCCCGGCGCCCCGAGGCCCTGCACCACGACTGGTCCGCCTTCACCGACCTCCGCCGACGCCTCGCCGGAAGCCGTGTCACCCACCTCGCCGGGCACCACGTGTGGTCCACGGTGCGGGAGGACGACGGGACCTGGACCGTGCACGCCGTCACCGGAGCCGACGCGGCCGCCGAGCGACCCGCACGGATCCGGGCCCGGACGCTGCTGCTCGCCACCGGGGCGTACGAACGTCAACTCCCCTTCCCCGGCTGGACCCTGCCCGGCGTCGTGGGCGCGGGCGGAGCGCAGGCCATGCTCAAGTCCGGCCTCGTGCTGCCGGGCCGCCGCGTCGTCGTGGCCGGCAGCGGCCCCCTGCTGCTCGCCGTCGCCTCCTCCCTCGCCGCCGCCGGCGCACGGGTGCCGGCGGTGGTCGAGGCCGCCGGCTACCTCCGGTACGCCCGCAGCCCCCTGCCCCTCCTCGCCAACCCGGCGAAGGCGGCCGAAGCGCTGTCGCACGGCGCCGCACTGCTCCGGCACCGCGTCCGCGTCCGGCTGCGCAGCGCCGTCACCGACGTGCACGGCACCGACCGGGTGGAGGCCGTCACCGTCACCCGCCTCGACGCCGACTGGCGCCCCGTGCCGGGGACGGGCCGCCGGATCACCTGCGACGCCCTGGCCGTCGGCCACGGCCTCGTCCCGCAGATCGAACTGGCCACGACCCTCGGCTGCGCCACCCGACGGCTCCCCGACGGAACCCTGGGCCTCGCCCTGGACGACCTCCAGGAGACCTCGGAGCCCGGCCTGTGGGCGGCGGGCGAGACCGGGGGAGTCGGCGGCGCCGAACTCGCCCGTACGGAAGGCGAGCTGGCCGCTCGCGCCGTCGCCGCGCGACTCCTCGGCCGCCGCACCGACGAGGACCGGATCGCCGGACTGCGGCGCCGCAGGAACCGGCTGCGCGCCTTCGCCGACGTGATGTCCGCCGCCCACGCCCCGGGCCCCGGCTGGCAGGGCTGGCTCACCGACGACACGGACGTGTGCCGCTGCGAGGAGGTCACCGCCGGACGGATCCGCGAAGCGGTGGCCGAGCTCGGCGCGCGGGACGCGAGAACCGTCAAGCTGCTCACCCGGGCCAGCATGGGCTGGTGCCAGGGGCGGATGTGCGGGACGGCCGTCTCCTGCCTCGCCGCGCGCGGCGGCGCCCCCGAACCGCCCGCCGAGCGCCGCCCGTTCGCCGTACCGGTCCGGCTCTCGACGCTCGCCGCGCTCGACGAGGAACCGGCCGATCCGCACCCCCGGGCTTCCTGAGGGGGAGAGGCCCGCGCGGGCCTCTCTTCTTCACGCATCTGTAAAATGTCACACGCTACAGAAAGGTCATCGACATGACCACCACCTGGAACACCGACCGCCCCTGGCGCGGGATCATGGTCGCCACCACCCTCCCCTTCCGCGCGGACCTCTCCGTCGACCACGACGCCTACGCCGAGCACGTCGCCCGGCTGATCGCCGAGGGCTGCGACGGCGTCGTCCCGAACGGCTCCCTCGGCGAGTACCAGACCCTCACCGACACGGAGCGCGCCCGGGTCGTCCGTACCGCCGTCGAAGCGGCCGGCGACGGGGCCAGGGTCATGCCCGGCGTCTCCGCGTACGGCAGCGCCGAGGCCCGCCGCTGGGCCGAACAGGCCGCCGAGGCCGGCTGCGGCTCGGTCCTCCTCCTGCCGCCCAACGCCTACCGCGCCGACGAACGGTCCGTACGCGCCCACTACGCCGAGGTGGCCGGCGCCGGACTGCCGGTCGTCGCCTACAACAACCCCTACGACACCAAGGTCGACCTCACCCCCGACCTGCTCGCGCGGCTGCACGCCGACGGCAGCATCGTCGCGGTCAAGGAGTTCAGCGGCGACGTCCGCCGCGCCTACGAGCTCGCCGAACTCGCCCCCGGCCTCGACCTGCTGATCGGTGCCGACGACGTCCTCCTGGAGCTGGCCGTGGCGGGCGCGGTCGGCTGGATCGCCGGCTACCCCAACGCCCTCCCGCGCGCCTGCGCCACCCTCTACCGCGCCGCCGTCGCGGGCGACCTCGCCGTCGCGCTGCCGCTCTACAGGTCCCTGCACTCTTTGCTGCGTTGGGACTCCAAGACCGAGTTCGTCCAGGCGATCAAGCTCTCCATGGACCTCGCCGGCCACACCGGCGGCCCCACCCGCCCGCCCCGCCACCCGCTCACCCCCGAACAGGAGGCCGTCGTGCGCGCCGCCACGGAGAAGGCCCTCGCCGAGGGCCACGCGTAGGACCTCCACTCCGCACGCCGTACGCCCGTGAGGCCAGTACGCCCCGAGCGCGTACGCCCCTGAGCCCGTACGCCCCTGAGCCCGTACGCCCCTCAATCAGCCCGGCCCTCAATCCGCCCGTCCGAAGGGGACCCCATGCGCACCCGCCACGTCTACCACGCGGTGGACTCCCACACCGAAGGCATGCCCACCCGCGTCATCACCGGCGGCTTCGGCCTCGTCCCCGGCGCCACCATGGCCGAGAAGCGGCTCCACTTCGCCGAGCACCTCGACCACGTCCGCACCCTCCTCATGTACGAACCGCGCGGCCACGCGGCGATGAGCGGCGCGATCCTCCAGCCGCCCACCCGCCCCGACGCCGACTACGGCGTCCTCTACATCGAGGTGTCCGGCCTGCTGCCGATGTGCGGTCACGGCACCATCGGCGTCGCCACCGTCCTCGTCGAGACGGGCATGGTGCCGGTCGTCGAACCGGTCACCACCGTCCGACTCGACACCCCCGCCGGGCTCGTGAGCGTCGACGTCCGCGTCGAGGACGGCCGGGCCCGCTCCGTGACCCTCACCAACGTGCCCGCCTTCTCCGTCGGCCTCGACCTCAAGGCGGACGTGCCCGGGTACGGCACGGTCACCTACGACCTCGCGTACGGAGGCAACTTCTACGCCTTCGTCGACCTCGACTCGCTGGGCCTGCCCTTCGACCGCGCCCACAAGGACGAGCTGCTCGCCGCCGGGCTCGCGATCATGGACGCCGTCAACGCCGGCCCCGACCGGCCCGTCCACCCCGAGAACCCGGCCTTCGCCGGAGTGAAGCACGTCTACCTGACCGCGCCCGGCTCCGACGCGACCCGTTCGCGCCACGCCATGGCCATCCACCCCGGCTGGTTCGACCGCTCCCCGTGCGGCACGGGCACCAGCGCCCGCATGGCCCAGCTGCACGCGCGCGGACTCCTCGCCCCGCACGCCGACTTCGTCAACGAGTCCTTCATCGGCACCGAGTTCACCGGACGGATCGTCGGCGAGACGGTCGTGGGCGGGCTGCCCGCCGTCGTCCCCACCGTCACCGGCCGCGCCTGGATCACCGGCACGGCCCAGTACTTCCTCGACCCCGACGACCCGTTCCCCGCCGGATTCCTGCTCTGAGTCGCCCGGGGGCACTCGGGGGGCGCTCGGGGTCACTCGGGCCGGTCAGGGAAACGTGACATTGTACGATGCTCCCCCGTGACTTCTCGGAGGACGCACGATGGGTGACCTGAAGCAGTACGGCCTCGTCAGAGCCCAGGAACGGCTCCGCGACCAGGTCGGCCACGCCCTTCGCGCCGCCCTGATCGCCGGGGAACTGCGCCCCGGCCAGGTCTACTCGGCCCCCGGCCTCGCGAGCGACCTCGGCGTCTCCGCGACCCCGGTCCGCGAGGCCATGCTCGACCTGGCCCGCGAGGGCCTGGTCGAGCCCGTCCGCAACAAGGGCTTCCGCATCACCGAGGTCAGCGAGCGGGACCTCGACCAGTACACGGAGCTGCGGACCCTCATCGAGGTCCCCACCATCGGCCGGGTCACCCGCAGCGCCGCCCGGGAGCGGCTGGAGGAGCTGCGCCCGGTCGCCGAGGAGATCGTCTCGCGCGCCCGCGAGCACGACCTCATCGGCTACCTGGAGGCGGACCGCCGCTTCCACCTCGCGCTGCTCGCCCTGTCCGGGAACGACCGGCTCGTCGAGACCGTCGGCGACCTGCGCAAGCGCTCCCGGCTCTACGGACTGACCGGCCTCGACGAGGCCGGCAAGCTCGTCTCCTCCGCAGAGGAGCACCTCGAACTCCTCGACCTGATGATCGCCGGGGACGCGCCCGGCGCCGAGGCGTGCATGCACCGCCACCTCGGCCACGTGCGCTCCCTGTGGGCGGACGCGGACGACTCCTCGGCCTGACCGGCGCGGCCCGCTACGCACCCTCCGGCGGGACGATCGCCCGCTTGAGGACCTTCCCCGTCGGCCCCTTCGGGAGGGCGTCCGTGAGCCAGATCCGGCGCGGGTACTTGTACGGGGCGAGCCGCTCCCGCACATGGGCGCGCAGCTCGGCGGGGGAGACCCGGCCGCCGGGCCGCAGGACGACCGCGGCGGCGACCTCCTGCCCGTGCACCGGGTGCGGGACGCCGAGGACGGCGGCCTCCGCCACGCCCGGGTGGAGGTGGAGTACCTCCTCCACCTCCCTCGGATACACGTTGAACCCGCCCCGGATCACGACGTCCTTGAGGCGGTCGACCACCCGGAAGTCGCCGGACGCGTCCCGGGTGCCCAGGTCGCCGGTGTGCAGCCAGCCGTCCCGTACCGTCTCGGCGGTGGCCTCCGGACGGCGCCAGTAGCCCTTCATGACGTTGTGCCCCCGGATGACGAGCTCGCCGACCTCGCCGTCCGGGACCTCCTTGCCGTCCCGGTCCACCACCCGCATCTCCACGCCCTCGATCGGGATGCCGATCGTGCCGGGGGAGCGCGGCCGGTCGATCCGGTTCACACAGGCCAGCGGGGAGGACTCGGACAGCCCGTACCCCTCGAGGACCGCGCAGCCGAAGCCGGACTCGAAACCGGTGAGCACCGCCACCGGGAGGGGCGAGCCGCCGCACAGGCAGACCCGCAGCGAGGAGACGTCGTGGACCGCGCGGTCCGGATGCCGCAGCAGCAGCCCGTACATGGTGGGGACGCCGAGGAAGACCGTGACCCGGTCCCGGGCGACGAGCGCGAGCGCGTCCGCCGGGTCGAAGCGGGCCATGAGGGTCAGACAGGCGGCCACCGACACCGCGCAGTTGAGCCCGATCACCTGCCCGAAGGAGTGGAAGAGGGGCAGCCCGCCGAAGACCACGTCCGAGGGACCGAGCCCCAGGACCCGCACGCCTTCGCCGACGTTGCGCCGGATGTTGCGGTGGGTGAGCTCGGCGCCCTTCGGCGCCCCGGTCGTGCCGGAGGTGTAGAGCACGACCGCCGTGTCCTCCGGGGCCCGGGAAACGGGCGCCACGCGCGCGTGGTCCGCCAACAGCGCCGTGAACGCGGCCGGTTCGACCGCGAGGTGCGGAGTGCCCGCCAGCCGGGCGCCCTCGGCCGCCTCCTCGCCGTCCCGGTGCCAGGACAGCAGCAGCGCGGCCTCGGCGTCCGCCAGACAGTGGCGGACCTCGCCCGCCCGCAGCAGCGGATTGAGCGGGACGACGATCGCGCCCGCCCGCAGGATGCCGTAGTAGAGCACGGCGAACAGCGTGCTGTTCGGCAGCATGAGGGCCACCCGGTCGCCGGGGCCGACCCCGCGCGCGTGCAGCAGCGCGGCGGCGCGGTGGGCGAGGTCGTCGAGCGCGCCGTACGTCAGCGTCTCGGCGCCGAGCCGCAGCGCGGTCCTGCCGGGGTGCACGGCCGCGCTCCGGGCGAGCAGCGCGGGAACGGTGCCGTCGTCGACGCTCATCAGCGGTACTCCTTCGGGGCCGTGCGGTGCGGAGGAAGCGGTACGGGGCGGGGGACGGCGACCGCGGTCAGCAGCAGGCCCTCCCGGACGAGCCAGCGACCGGCCAACACGCGCGGAAAGGGACCAGGCCCCACAGGCACCGGGACCAGAATCCGCGCCCGGAACCGACCGGAGGCCCGGGGGAGCTCCGTACGCGCGCATGCGGGCGGATGCGAGGGGTCGTCACGTGTGCGTGCGGGCTGGTGAGGGCCGTCGGGCGCGTCGAGCCGCCATGACACCTCGGCGTCCTCGAAGCCGAGCCAGGTGCCTCCGTACCCGCTCCAGGCCTTGTAGACGGACTCCTTGGCACTGAACAGCAGCCGGTCCCAGGCGATGTCCGGCCGCCGGGCGGCCAGCTCGCGCAGCCGCGCCTTCTCCGGGCCGAAGACCACCTCCTCACGGACCTCGGACGGCAGCGGCGCGTGCGGCTCGGCGTCGATGCCGAGGCCGAGGAAACGGGCGGCCGGCGCCACCGCCGCGCCCCGGTACCCCGCGCAGTGCGTGATGCTGCCGACGGTGCCCGCGGGCCACGCCGGCGCTCCGCGCCGCCCCCGCAGGAGCGGGGCCGCCGCGACCCCGAGGCCCGCGAGCGCCCGATGGGCGCAGAGCCGGGCCGTCGCGAACTCCCGCCGCCTGCCGGGCGTGGCGCGCGCCATCAGGGCCTCCTCCTCGGCGAAGAGCCACGAGGGACGGGGGTCGTCGTCCGCCCCGGGGCCGTCCACCGCCCCGGTCTCCTCGGCCCAGTGCACCCGCTCGGGCAGCAGCGCGCCGAGCAGGAGGCGCCCCTCGCTTCGCACCCTCACGCCCGGGCACCCGACGGCGTACTGCCACGGCCCGCGGCCGGGACCGAAGGCACGGCACCGGGTCCGGCCGTGCCCGCCGAGGTGGCACCGGGTCTGCCCGCGCCCGCCGAGGCGGTGCCGGGTCCGCCCGCGCCCGCCGGGGCGGTGCCCTGCCGCGCGCCCGTACCCGCCGGGGTGGCACCGGGTCCGCCCGTGCCCGTCACGGCGGTGCCCTGCCTCCCGCCCGCGCCCGCCGGGGTGGCACCGGGTCCGCCCGCGCCCGCCGGGGCGGTGCCCGGCCCGGCCGTCGTCGTCGGCGGGAACTCCGCCCACGTCGCGATCCGTTCGACGAGTCCCGCGTTGTGCCGGATCCAGCGGAAGTGGTCGAGCCGCCGGCCGCCGGCGTCCGAGGACCGGTAGCTCCAGCGCCGGACCCGGGCCGAGGTGAGCTTCGCGCACAGGTGGTCCACGGCCCGAGGCGGCGCCAGCGCGTCGCCCTCGACGTCGACGGCGAGCACGGGCAGGTCGACGCGCCCCAGCGCCGCCTCGTAGTCGGCGGCGGCGCCCCCGGCCCCGTACCGCCCGGTCCGCATCTGCCGCGCCCAGTCCCGCATCACGCCCACGGACTCGCGCCCGCCGAAGCCGAACCGGTGCCCCGGCCAGTACCCGAGCAGCTCCGCCCCGGCCACGCACAGCAGGCTCCGTACGAGCCACCGAGCCCCCGGCCGGGGATCCGTCCCCGTGCCGAGCGCGCGCCACCACGCCGAACCGCTGGCCACCAGGACGACCCCCGCGAGGCGCGGCCGGAAAAGCCCGCAGTGCACCAGACCGAGCTGGCCGCCGAGGCTGTGGCCGAGCAGCAGCCTCGGCGCCCGGGGGAAGGCGCGCTCGACCGCGTCGAGGACCGCGCCGATGTCGTGCTCGACGAGCTCGCGGTAGCCGAAGCGGACCCCGCGCGCCGGGACCGGGGTGCTCTCGCCGTGGCCCCGCAGGTCCGTCGTCACCACGGTCGCGCCCCGCCGGTGCAGCGCCCGTACCAGCGGGGTGTAGTGGCGGGCGGCGGTGCCCATCGCGGGGAGGACGACCACGACCGGGGCGGTCGGCTCGACGCGCGCGTGGACCCGGACCACGAGCGCGGCGCCGTCCGGGGCGGTGAGCTCGGCGAGTACGGGAAAGGGGGAGGTCCTCATCCCGCCTCCACGGGCTCGGCCCCCGGTTCCGTCAGGCGCCAGCCGATCACCCCCGCGCCCCAGGTGACGCCCGCGCCGAACGCCGCCACCCCGAGCAGACCCGTCGGGCCGAGGCGGCCCTCCCGCCAGGCCTGGTGGAGGGCGAGGGGGATGGAGGCGGAGGAGGTGTTGGCGACCCGGTCGACGTTCAGGTAGAGCCGCTCCGGCGCGACGCCGAGCTCCTTGCCCACCGCGCGCACGATGCGCGCGTTGGCCTGGTGGGCGACGAACAGGTCGACGTCGTCGGCGGTCAGTTCCCGCCGCGCGAGGACGTCCCGGGCCGCCTCGCTCATCCGCTCCACGGCCTGGACGAAGATCTCGGGGCCGTCCATCCGGAGCTTCCGGTCGTACCGGTCGGCGTAGAGCAGCGGAACCAGCTCCCCGTCCGAGCCGAGCCGGAACGCGGGCCCGACGGAGGGGCCCGGGTCCACGTCCGCCACGACCACCGCCCCGGCGCCGTCGCCGAGCAGCACCGCCGTCGAGCGGTCCTCGTGGTCGGTGATCCGGGTGAGCGCCTCGGCGCCGCAGACCAGCACGGTGCCCGCCCGGCCCGACTCGATCAGGGCGACGGCGTGGTCCAGGGCGTACACGAACCCGGCGCAGGCCGCGTGCAGATCGAACGCGGCGGCCCGGTCCGCGCCGAGTCGGGCGGCCACCTCCACGGCGAGCCCCGGGGTCGTCCGGTCGGGGGTCGTGGTCGCCACGACGACGTGCCCCACCTCGCGCGCGGTGCGGCCCGACTGGGCGAGGGCGGTCCGGGAGGCGGCCAGGGCGAGGTCGGCGAGGTGTCCGTCCTCCGGCAGGAAGTGGCGCTGCCGGATTCCGGTCCGCTTGACGATCCACTCGTCGGAGGAGCCGATGGCGGCGAAGTGACTGTTGGGCACGGCCCGTTCGGGCAGCGCCGAGCCGACGCCGACGATCGCCGCGGTCATGAGCGGTCCTCCTTGCCGGCGCGGGGCGGGGCGCCGATGCCCGGGGGTTCGCCGACGGCGCCGACCCCCATGCGGACGGCGTGCATCCCGCCGTCCGCGTGCACGATCTCCCCGGTGACGGTGGCCGCCAGGTCCGAGAGCAGGAACAGGACGGGGCCGACGAGCCGGGCCGGATCGGCGCGGCTCCAGCCGAGCGGCGCCTCCTGCTCCCAGCGGTCGGCGATCCGGTCGAAGGTGCTGACGGCCCGCCCGGCCACGGTCTCGACCGGACCGGCGGCGACGAGGTTGACGCGGATGCCGGAGTGCCCCAGGTAGAGCGCGAGGTAGCGGCAGACCGCGCCGAGCGTGGCCTTGCCGACCCCCATCCAGTCGTATCCCGGCCAGGCCCCGGACGAGTCGAAGTCGAGCCCGACGACGCTGCCCCTGGCCGCGCCGGCGCCGCCGCCCTCACGCAGCAGCGGGGCGAGCGCGGTGGTCAGCGAGTGCAGCGAGAACGCCGCCGTGCGCAGGGCGAGCGTCGCGTCCTCCACGGACGTGGTGAGGAAGTTGCCGCTGAGCGCGGACTGCGGGGCGGCGGCGATCGCGTGCAGGACGCCGTCGACCGCGCCCCAGCGGCGCTCCAGCTCCTTCGTGAGCGCGTCCAGGTCCTCGGGACGCGTCACGTCGAGCTCCAGGACGTCGGCCGGGTACGGCAGGCCCGAGGCCGCCGCCTCCGTGATCCGCCGGGTCCGCCCGAAGCCCGTCAGCAGGACCTCCGCGCCCGCCTCCTGGAGCGCCCGCGCGGTGTGCCAGGCGATCGAGTCGTCGTTGAGGACCCCGGTCACCAGATAGCGGCGCCCCGAGAAGCCGAGCAGGTCGGGGATGCCGTGGGGGTCGCGGGACGCGCGCATCAGGACCGCCCTTCCACGGCCAGGACGAGGGCCGCGTTGTGTCCGCCGAAGCCGAAGGAGGTGGAGAGGCCGTACAGCACGCCCGTACGCGCGCGCGTGGTGAGCTTCCGCGGCGCCCGGACGAGGTCGAGCGGGCCGAGCGCCGGGTCGGGGTGGCGCAGCCCCGCCGTCGGGGGCGCCACGCCGTGCCGCAGCGCCTGGAGGGTGGCGATGGCCTCGACCGCGCCCGCCGCCCCGAAGAGGTGCCCGAGGGCGCCCTTGCCGGAGGAGAGCGGCAGCTCCGCGAGGACGCCGGCGCCGAGGGCGCCCCGCAGCGCCTCGCACTCCAGACGGTCGTTGAGGGCGGTCCCGGTCCCGTGGGCGTTGACGTACGCCAGTTCCCCGGGCGCCACCGAGGCCTCCCGCAGCGCGAGCGTGACCGCCCGGGCCGCGGGCCCGCCGTCGGGGGCGGGCGCGGTGACGTGATGGGCGTCGGAGGTCGCCGCGTACCCCCGTACGACTCCGAGGACCTCGGCCCCGCGGCGGGCGGCGCCCGCCGCCGTCTCCAGGACGAGGATCCCGGCGCCCTCGCCGATCACGAAGCCGTCGCGGTCCCGGTCGAAGGGGCGGGAGGAACCGCTCGGCGAGAGGGCGCCGGCGTTCGCGAAGGCGGCCGCCACCAGGTCCGAGGAGGACGCCTCCGCGCCGCCCACCACGACGGCGTCGGCCGCCCCCGAGGCCAGGAGCCGCATCCCCGTACCGACGGCCTGCGCGCCGCTGCTGCACGCGGACGCGACGCACAGGCTCTCGCCGCGGAAGCCGTGCCGCATGGAGAGGTGGGCGGCGGCCGCGTTCGCCATCATCTGCGGGATCATCAGCGGCGAGACGAACCCGGCGCCCTCCTTCTCGTACACCTCCCGCTGCGCCTCGAAGGAGGCCGTGCCGCCGAGCCCGCAGCCGATGACACAGGCGACGCGCTCGGGGAGCCAGGGGGACGGGGTGCCCGTCCGGTGCCCGGCCCGGGTCAGGGCCTCCTCGGCCGCCACCAGGGCCAGCTGGGTGAACCGGTCGGTGCGGCGCACCAGGTTCCGCGGCAGACGGTCGCCGGCGGTGAAGTCCGCGTGCCGGACGGCCGGATGGGAGCCCGCCACCGCCGTGTCCCCGGCGACGGCGCGCTCGTGGAGCACGTCGGCGCCGACGCCGAGCGGGGTGACCGCGCCGAAACCGGTGACGACGACCTCCCGGTCCCGCCGCGGATCACTCAACTCCGGCCTTCTGATAGCACAGTTCGAGGATCTGGCCGACGGTCTCGATGCCGTCGAAGTCCTTCGTGCGGACCGGTACGCCGAGGTCCCGCTTGACGGACTGGGCGAGCTCGACCATGTCCAGCGAGTCGATCTCCAGGTCGTCGAGCGCGGCCCCCGGCAGGACGTCGCCCTCGTCGACGCCCAGTTCGACGAGGGCCTCGGTGATGAACTGCTCGATGGTGGCGCGGTCCAGCGTCGTGGACGTCGCGGATGTCTCGGACATGACTCTCCCGTGCGGTGTGGTGTGGGGATCGGGGCTGCGGTCAGGGAGTGGCGAGCTTCGAGGCGTGGTACGGGGACCAGTGCCACTGGCGCCAGTAGCTCTCCGCGATGTCCACCCACTCCTCCAGGCGCGCGGCGCTGTCCAGGAAGCGGGAGGCGCTGACCACCAGCCAGCTGTAGACGGCCTGGCTGTCGCGGCAGCCGCCGCAGTCCCCGGACGTGCAGCAGAACTGCAGCGACTCGTAGTCGGCGCCCCAGGCGGCGAAGCCCGGGATCACCGGGTTGCCGTTGGCGACCCGCTCCTCGTGGTCGGGATGGTCGACGCTGAGGCTCGGGCAGACGTCGTACCCGAAGCGCGCCCCCCAGTGCGAGGTGCCGGTGATGAGGCTGCGGATGAAGTACGGGTGGCTGACCACGGCCTCGGGGTACGCCTCCTTGACCCGCAGGGCCTCGTCGAGGACGCGGCGCTCGTTCTCGATCTGGATCGGGTTGTCCGAGCCGTGCTCGCTGTAGAAGTTGAAGGTGACGATGTTGCCGTTCTCGGCGATCTTGCGCACGGTCGGTTCGAGGTACGGCAGCCCGGCCTCGGAGAGCGCGAAGATGAACAGGACGCGCGGGTCGTCCTTGTAGTGCGAGAGCGCCGTGTCGAACAGGCCGGTGAACTTCGAGCCGTTGACCCGGATGGCCCGCAGGTCGTCGTCGAGCGGCCCGCCGCCGAAGATGCTGACGGCCACGGCGATGTGCTCGAAGCCCTGCACGGGCATCGGACGCAGACCGTTGGTCGAGATCGTGATGTACGGCAGCTCCTCGACGAAGGCCTCCACCCGGCGCAGCACCAGGGTCGGCTCACCGCCGATCAGCGTGGCCTGGTTGACCCCCTCGTCCCGCAGCCGGCGGGCGAAGGAACGGATCTTGTCGACGTCCGAGAGCTCGCGCACCGCGGTGTCGAAGCCGCCCTCGAAGTACCAGCAGCCCTTGCAGCGGATGTTGCAGGTGTTGGTGAGGTGGACCTCGCACGAGCGCACCTCCCGGCCGAGACGGCGCAGCCTGTGCAGGCGCTCGGCGAGGTCGGGACGCTCGGCCAGGAGGGCGGCGGTGCGCTCCTTCGCCTCACGGCGGCCGAGCGGGCGCGGGGTGATGGTCAGGGGGGTGGCCATGGGCTGCGGACTCCTCGGTCGGACTGCTGCTCGGTGTCTCTCTCGCGCTCGCGCTCTCTGGCCGTACGGGGGGTGGGCGGTGTACGGGCTCTTGGCCGTACGGGGGGCGTACGGGTTCCTGGTCGTACCGGGGGCCGGGCGGCGTACGGGCTCTTGGTCGCACCGGGGGCCGGGCGGCGTACGGGCTCTTGGTCGCACCGGGGGCCGGGCGGCGTTCGGGCGCCTCGCCGTACGGGGGGCTGGGCGGCACGGGCTCTTGGACGTGCCGGAGGCCGGGCGCCGTACCGGCTACTCGGGGACCTTCAGGCCGAGGTTCTCGATCCTCGGCGTGACCTTCGCCCGCCAGATGTCGCGCGCCTCCCCGTTGGTGGTCTGCCGGAGACCGAAGCGGACCGCGAGCTTCGACCTCTCCGAACGCGCGCTGCCGAAGATCCGGTTGAATCCCGGCCACAATCGGTCGAGACCCCGCTGGAGTTCCTCACGGCCCTCCTCGGTGCGGGCGAGATTCCGGCAGACCCGCGCGCCGTGCGCGATGTGCACCTTCTCGTCGAGAATGATCGTGCGCACCGCCTCGGCCCACGGCTTGTAACTGCTCTGCGCGAATTCGGAGATCATCACCATGGCGGTCTCCTCGCCGATGTACGAGAAGATTCCGCGCTCCGCCCAGGTGGTGCAGGTGTGGAACTCGTGGCCGGCGAAGAGATCACGGTCGGCGAGCCGCTGCTGCTCCATGTATCCGGTGTCCACGCCGATGTCGGCCAGGACCCTCTTGCCGATCTTGTAGTGGTCGTACTCCTCGACGGCGCGTTCGGCGCACACCTGCCGTTCCTCGGCGTTCGGCGCGAGCGGCAGGAACACCTGGATGTAGTCGTCGGCGCCGGACAGTTCGCCCTCGGTGTTGACGATCATTCCCCGTACGGCGATCTCGCGGTAGTCCTCGGGCATGGCGAGGAATTCCTCGGGGGTGCGGACGACGACTGCCTCGTCGACGGGAACGGAAGATGCCATGGTGATCCACTCGCCTCGCTCGTTCGACTTGACCCGAAAGACCGCTGACATCGCGGTGGTGGAGCGGTCGAACGCTATCCACGGCACAGCCGTCCATCAATGAGACCGGGGACCGGAATGGCTGATTTCCCCGAGTCGTCCACGGCCTGCGGAGAACCCGATCAAGAACCGTCTGCGGCGCGTCGGACAAGACGGAGGAAGATCGCCCCACCCGCCCTTCCAGTGCCGACCAGCGAGAAAGGAAGAAGGAACCCCACCCTCCGAATTCACCGCCCACGGCCGGATATCCACGGCCCGCAGAGTGGCCGAATCAGGCCCGGTGCAAGTCCGGAGCAAGCCACTGACAGGGCGGGAATTCGCCCCGCGCGAGGCTCCGAAGAGTGTCAACTCGGCCACGCCCGGCGGCAATCGAACGACCTGGACACCGCCTTGAATCTCTATATGCTGGCGCCATGCTTTCTGCCGCCTCCGCGCCCGCGAACGCCACCCCCTCCACCTCCTCCGCGCCCGCGCCGGCCACCGCCTCCCGGCTGGCCAACGTCGCCTCGTCGCCGGTACGGGAGATCCTGGCGCTCACGGCACGGCCCGAGGTGATCTCGTTCGCCGGAGGCCTGCCCGCCCCCGAGCTGTTCGACATCGCGGGGATCCGCGCGGCGTACGACCGGGTCCTCGCGGAGAACCCGCAGCACGCCCTCCAGTACTCGACGACCGAGGGCGACCCGGACCTCCGCACCGCCATCGCCGCCCGGCTCACCGCGCGAGAACTGCCCACGGACGCCGACGACCTGCTCGTCACCACCGGCTCGCAGCAGGCCCTCACGCTCCTCACCACCGCGCTCGTCGAACCGGGCAGCGTCGTCCTCGTCGAGGACCCCTGCTACCTGGCCGCCCTGCAGACCTTCGGCTTCGCGGGCGCCCGCGTCGTCCCCGTCCCCACCGACGACCAGGGGATCATCCCCGAGGCCCTGGAGGAGATCGCGGCCCGCGAGAAGGCCACCCTCCTCTACATCGTCCCCACCTTCCAGAACCCCACCGGCCGCACGCTCCCCGCCGAGCGCCGCCACGCCGTCGCCGAGGCCGCCGCGCGGCACGGATTCTGGATCATCGAGGACGACCCGTACGGCGAACTGCGCTACGACGGCGAGCGCGTGCCCTGCATCGCCGCCGACCCCGCCGCGGCCGACCGCACGGTCCTGCTCGGCTCCTTCTCCAAGGTGATGGCCCCCGGCCTCCGGCTCGGCTACCTGCGCGCCCCCGCCGGGCTGCGGCGCGCCTGCGTGATCGCCAAGCAGGCCGCCGACCTGCACACCTCGACCATCGACCAGGCCGCGGCCGCGCGCTATCTGCGCGACAGCGACCTCGACGCCCACGTCGCCGTGATGCGCGCCGCCTACCAGGAGCGCAGGGACGCGATGCTCGAAGGCCTGCCGGGCGCCCTGCCCGAGGGCAGCCGGTGGAACAGGCCGGAGGGCGGCATGTTCATCTGGGTGACCCTCCCCGCGGGCCGCGACGCGACGGCCCTCCTGAAGACCGCAGTCAGCCACGAGGTGGCGTACGTGCCGGGCGCGCCGTTCTTCTGCGGCGAGCCGGACCCGGGCGCGATGCGGCTGTCGTTCACGACGCACTCGGCCGACGAGATCAGGGAAGGGCTCCGCCGGCTGGCGAAGAGCTTCGTCTGATGAGGGACACCGGGAGCCCCACGGCACGCGCGCAGGCGCCCCTTCCGGACGCGGGGAGCCCTGCGGCCCGCCAGCAGGCCCCCCTTCCGGACGCCGGGAACCCTACGGGCCGCCCGCAGACGCCCTCTCCGGACGCCGGGGGTTCCACACCCCGCCCGCAGGCGCCCTCTCCGGACGCCGGGGGTTCCACACCCCGCCCGCAGGCGTCCTCTCCGGACGTCGGCACGCTGTCGCCGGACGAGCTGAACGCGCTCGTCCAGCGGCAGTTCCCGGACTACGCGGCCTGCCGCGTCACCGACGCGAGCGGGACGCACCTGCTCATGGAGGCGGACGGGGCCCGGCTCCGCACCCGGCCCGGCGGCACGATCTCCGGCCCCGAACAGGCCGGACTCGTCGACCTCGCCGCCTTCCTCCTCATCAACGCCCGGCTCGGACGCCCCACGCCGATGGCGCTCACCACCTCGCTCCAGATCAGCTACCTCAACCGCCCCCGGCCCGGGCTGCTCCAGACGCACGCGCGCATGGCCAAGTTCGGCCGGCGTCTCTGCGTGGTCCTCGCCGAACTCAGGGACGAGGCGGGCGATCTGGCGGCCTCCGCCACCGTCACGTACTCCGTCCCGCCGGCGGCCGCAGGTCAGGGGACCGGCTGACCCGGAGCCGGGCGCCGACCGGCCCCGGGTCATCACCTCGTGTCGTTGTTGGGCCGAACGGGTGAGGGGCGGGAGGATGGACCCATGAGTAGGTACGAGAGGTACGACGTCACCGACGAGCAGTGGGAAGGCCTCGCCCAGGTCGTGCCCCTGCGCGGCCGTGACGAATGGCCGTCCAGGGTCGACCACCGCACGATCCCCGAGCAGTACGAATCCGCCGAGCAGCGCCGCATGGTCGTGCTCCGCGTGCAGGTCTTCGCCGACGCCCGTGAGGTCGCCGAGTACCTCATCGCCCAGATCCCGGTGCTCCTCGACCTGACGAGCGCCGACACCGAGGTCGCCAAGCGGATCCTCGACTTCAGCAGCGGCGTCGTCTTCGGCCTCGGCAGCGGGATGCACCGCGTCGACCGGAACGTCTTCCTGCTGGCCCCGGCCGGCACGGAGGTCGAGGGCGCGGAGGGCGAGGACGAGGAAGACGTCGTGGGCGGCAGGACCGCCGGCGTCCCCCGATCGTAGGAAGGTCATCTCGCCGTAACGGTTCGTCAGGGAATGATCTGCGTACGGTCCGGGCATGGACCTCACCGGCGGCTCCACGCTCGCCCGCACGTCAGACGCCCACTCCTCCGACGTCGTTCCTTCCCCGGTTCGCCCGTCCGCGGTCGACTCCACCTCAGCCGGCCCGTCCGTGGTCGGCTCTGCCCCGGACAGTCCGTCCGCGGTCGGCCCTGCCCCGGCCGACCTTCCATCGGTCGGCCTTCCGCCGGTGGGCCTTCCGCCGGTGGGCCTTCCATCGGTCGGTGCCCCTGTGGCCGGTGCCCCCGCGGTAGGCATCCCCGTGGTCGGCTCTTCGGGCGCCTCGTCTTCCGCCGCGCCCGCTTCCGCTGCCCGCGCTTCGGGGCCCTCGGGCCCCCGCGTGTCGGGCCCCCGCGTGTCGGGTCCCCGTGCTCCGGGACACCGCGCCCCGGGGCCCCGCGTCTCCGTCCCCGAGGCGCGGGGCCCGGTCGCGGCGGAGGGCCGGGTCGCGGTGGAGGGCCCGGTCGCGGCGGAGGGCCGGGGCGGGCCACTCGTCGCCCGGCCCGCCGTCACCGAGCTACGGCTGTCCGCGTTCGCCGGTCACCGTTCCGCCGTGCACGCGCTCGGACCGGTCACCCTCTTCACCGGGCCCAGCGGCAGCGGCAAGTCCACCGCCCTGCGGGCGTACGAGGCCCTGGCCAGGCTCGGCGCGGGCGACCCGCTCGACGAGGTGTTCCCCGACGCCGCCGACTGCGTCCCCGAGCGCGCCCGGCCCGACGCCCAGGGCCGGCGCGGCTTCCGGATCGGCTGCACGGTGGACGGACCCGAAGGCCCCGTCCACCTGGACCTCGCCGTGCAGGCCGAACCCCGGCTCCGGATCGTCGGCGAACGGCTCACCGGCCGGGGCCGCACCCTGCTCGCCACCGCGCTCCGCGACCCCGGCCGCAGCACCGTGCAGGCCGAGTGGCTCACGGCCGGCAACACCCCCGTCACCCGCGCCCCGTTCCCGGACGACCTGCTCGGCACGGCCCTCCTGCCCCTGCGGGTCGCGGGCAAGACCCAGGGACAACTGGAGGTCCTGGCCGCCGCCGAGCAGGTGGTCATCGGCCTGAGGTCCGCCTTCGCCTGCGACCCCCGGCCCGAGCGGATGCGGGCCCCCGTGCCGCCGGGCGAGGGGCGGCTGCGGCGTGGCTGCGGCAATCTCGCCGAGGTCCTGCACCGCACCCACACGGACTGCCCGCGCCGGCACCACCGCCTGGCCGCCGTCGCCGGAGCGGGCTGCGCGGGACCGGTCACCGGAGTCGGCGTGCAGGAGCTCCCGGAGGGCACCGTCCGCGCCGTCCTCGAGCGCGGCGGCCGGCCCGCGACCCCGCTCGGCCGCCTCGGCGACGGCGAACTGCGCTACCTGGCCCTCGCCCTCACGCTCCTCACCGGCCCCGGGGTCCTGGAGATGGACCGGATCGCCGAGGTGCCGGACGCCATGCAGAGCCTGACGCTGCTCGCCGACGGCCTGGACCGGGGGCTCGACGGGCGCCAGACGGGCGAACTCCTCCGGCTCGCGACGGGCATCGCCGCCGACGGACACATCCGGGTGGCGGGTGCCGTCGGGGAGCGGACGGCGGGGGAGGCGCGGCGGACGCCCGGGGTGACGGTGGTAGACCTGAGCGGGTGACGGACAACAACGACGTGGCGGGGTTGCAGCGCAGGCTGGCCGAGTTCGCGGCGGCCCGCGACTGGCAGCCCTACCACACGCCCAAGAACCTGGCCGCGGCCCTCAGCGTGGAGGCGGCCGAACTCCTGGAGATCTTCCAGTGGTTGACGCCGGAGCAGGCGGAGCACGTGATGGACGACCCGGACACGGCGCACCGGGTCGCCGACGAGGTGGCGGACGTGCTCGCCTATCTCCTGCAGTTCTGTCAGGTGCTCGGGGTCGATCCGCTGGCGGCGCTCGCGGCCAAGATCGACCGGAACGAGGTCCGATTTCCCGCCCGGAGGCGGGCCGGAGGGGGTGGGAACGGAGCCGCGGACGTCGACCCGGAGAAAGATCGTCACTCTTCGGAGTGATCAACTTGTCCCCGTCCGGCCTCCTGTCCCCAGATTTCCGATTTCCTCTGGCGTCGAGGCTCAGGCGGCCTCACTCTGGGTAGTGGACTGAGTGGGCAGTAAGTCGTACGAACGGGGGCGGCGTTGATGGAAGCGGAGCGACTCATCGCGCTCGGCCGGCAGGCGTTGGCGGAGAGCGGCACGGCACAGGACATCGTGGCGGAGGCCTGGCAGGCCCAGGCGCTCGCCCAGGCGATAGGGAGTCACCTCGCGCTCTGCGGACCGCTGGAGCTGCGCGGCGAGGCGCGGGGACTGAGCGAGGCCGGGGAATACCCCACCTGGGGCTCCGGCGGGCCGCGCGCGGGCCGTCTGACCGAAGTCACGGACCCCTGGGGAGCGTTGAACGCACTGGGGGAGCTTCTCGGGGAGGTGGGGATCGCGCTCGTGGGAGTGGCCTGCGCCACCGACGAGGAGGGGCTCTACTGGCAGTGCATCGAGGCGATCGACGCCGCCGACGAGTCGAGCGACCGGGTGCGCGGAATGCTGAGGCGCCTCGCCGTGCGCGACGGGGAGCGCGCCCGCCCGCCCGACCCCGCCCGAGGCCGAGCGGGCCCGGGGCGGGGCCCGTCGTGGTAGGGGTGCGCGGGGAGCCGCCGCTCCTCGCGGTGCTGCTCGGGCCGGTACTGCTCGCGCCAGTACTGGCCGGTGTCAGGGCCCTTGCGCTGCGGCTGCGGCTACGGCTGGGTCTCGGGGGCGGACTCGGAGGCGAGGCGGTCGGACGTGGACTGGAGATCGGCGTCCAGCTGGGAGAGGTCGGCGGAGAGCGCCGCCATCAGCTCCTCCATCTGCTGGAGCAGGCCCTTGGGGGCGCCGGCACCCTTCTGCTCGGGCACGGACTGCGACACCGGCTGTTCGGGCACGGCCCGCTCCGGCGCGGCTTCCTGGGACATGGCGGCCTCCTCGGCCCGGGCCCCGCCGCCGAGGACGGGACCACGAGAGAGACGCACCGGCAGCGGCCGCCGGCACGCGGGCCGGGCGGTCCGGCTCCGCCCGAGCCAACGACGGGTGCCGCGCCCCGGTCACTGGCCAGGGCGGACGCGGCCCGCCAGGGGGCCGGATATTCATCCGACCGAGTTGGAGCGGCCGAGGAGCTGACGGCGAGGTTGACACGCACCCGGCGGTGCAGGATGGAGGCATGGATCTTCGCATCTTCACCGAACCCCAGCAGGGGGCCGACTACGACACCCTCCTCACGGTGGCACGGGCCACCGAGGAGCTCGGATTCGACGCCTTCTTCCGCTCCGACCACTATCTCGGCATGGGGTCCGGTGACGGGCTGCCCGGCCCGACGGACGCCTGGATCACCCTGGCGGGCCTGGCCAGGGAGACGAAGCGGATCCGGCTCGGCACGCTGATGACGGCCGGCACCTTCCGGCTCCCCGGGGTCCTCGCCATCCAGGTCGCCCAGGTGGACCGGATGTCCGGCGGACGGGTCGAGCTCGGCCTGGGCGCGGGCTGGTTCGAGGAGGAGCACCGGGCCTACGGCATCCCCTTCCCGAAGGAGAGGTTCGGCCGCCTGGAGGAACAGTTGGCGATCGTCACGGGCCTGTGGGAGACCGAGGTCGGGAAGACCTTCAGCTACCACGGGGAGTACTACCAGCTCACCGACTCGCCCGCGCTCCCCAAGCCGGCCCAGGCCAGGGTCCCGGTGCTGATCGGCGGGCACGGCGCGAGCCGGACGCCGAGGCTGGCCGCGCGGTACGCGGACGAGTTCAACATCCCGTTCGCATCCGTGGAGGACAGCGAGCGGCAGTTCGGCCGGGTCCGGGCCGCCGCCGAGGCGGCCGGGAGGCAGGCAGGCGACCTGGTGTACTCGAACGCGCTGGTCGTCTGCGTCGGCAAGGACGATGCCGAGGTGGCCCGCCGGGCCGCCGCCATCGGGCGGGACGTGGACGAGCTCAGGGCGAACGGGCTGGCGGGTTCGCCCGCCGAGGTCGTCGACAAGCTCGGGCGTTACGCGGCGATCGGCTCCTCCCGGGTCTACCTCCAGGTCCTGGACCTGGACGACCTGGACCACCTGGAGCTGATCTCCGCCCGGGTCCAGTCGCAGCTGGGATGAGCGGGGTGATCCGATGAGACCGGTCCGTACGCTCGCCGAAGCCCTCGGGGCGGGGGTGCTCGTCCTCGACGGCGGGCTGTCCAACCAGTTGGAGGCGCAGGGCTGCGACCTCTCGGACGCGCTCTGGTCCGCTCGGCTCCTCGCCGACGGGCCCGAGCAGATCGAGGCGGCCCACACGGCGTACGTGCGGGCCGGTGCGCGGGTGCTGATCACCTCCAGCTATCAGGCCACGTTCGAGGGCTTCGCCCGGCGGGGCACGGGCCGGGAGGAGGCGGCGCGGCTGCTCGGCCGGAGCGTGGAACTGGCCCGAAGAGCGGGGGAAGGGGCGACGGGGGAGGGGGCGGGGGCGGGGCCCCCGGAGGAGGTGTGGGTCGCCGCGTCCGTCGGGCCGTACGGGGCGATGCTGGCGGACGGCAGCGAGTACCGGGGACGGTACGGGTTGTCCGTGGGGGCGCTGGAGAGGTTCCACCGGCCGCGGATCGAGGTGCTCGCCGGGGCGGCGCCGGACGTCCTGGCCCTGGAGACGGTTCCGGACGCGGAGGAGGCCGAGGCGCTGCTGCGGGCGGCCGAGGGGTGCGGGGTGCCGGTCTGGCTGTCGTACACGGTCGTCGGTGGGCGGACCCGGGCCGGGCAGGACCTGGCGGAGGCCTTCGCGGTCGCCGCGGGGAACGACCAGGTCGTGGCGGTCGGGGTGAACTGCTGCGACCCGGCCGAGGCGGGGGCCGCCGTGGAGCTCGCCGTGGCCGTGACCGGGAAGCCGGCCGTCGTCTACCCGAACAGCGGGGAGCGGTGGGACGCCCGGGCGCGGGGCTGGCGCGGGGACACGGCCTTCGACCCGGCCCGGGCCGCCGCCTGGACCGGAGCGGGAGCCCGCCTCGTCGGCGGCTGCTGCCGCGTCGGCCCGAAGACGATCGCCGCACTCGCCGACGTCCTGTCGACAGGGGACGAGACCTACACCGACACCGACTGAGCCGCGGCCCGAAGCGCGACCTCGCACGCCGGTGCCCGGGCCGCCCGGACCGCCTGTACCAGGCCGCCTGGATCAGGGTGCCCGAACCCGGTGGTCCGGACCGGTTGGTGGACGGCCCACCGGCTGGGCAACCCCCGTGGCAGATGGTGGGCGGGACTCGCCGCCACCCTCACCGCCATGATCGGCGTCACCTTCATGGG
>NZ_JBEXSZ010000065.1:0-43211 GCF_040613865.1 Streptomyces sp. NPDC006197
GTGCAGATCTGCGTGTCGCGGCTGCGCAAACTCCTCGCCGGCGCGGACGGCGAGGTCTCGATCACGACCCGGCCGCCGGGGTACGCTACAACGGCTGACGTGCCCCGGGCGACCCCCTGTGGTCCCTGTGGCAGCAGTACAGAACGACGTACAGAAGACGGTGCCCTGGGACTATCTGGGTGCCAAAGTGTGTTTTGCCCGTATATGGGAGGCGGCATGACAGAGACGGCGAGCGGCCCGGCACGTGGTTCCCGCACCAAGGGAGCCAAGTCGGCGAGCAAGGGCCTGCGCATCGAGCGCATCCACACCACCCCCGGCGTGCATCCGTACGACGAGGTGGCGTGGGAGCGCCGTGACGTCGTCATGACCAACTGGCGCGACGGCTCGATCAACTTCGAGCAGCGTGGCGTCGAGTTCCCCGACTTCTGGTCGGTGAACGCGGTCAACATCGTCACCAGCAAGTACTTCCGCGGTGCGGTCGGCACCCCGCAGCGCGAGACCGGTCTCAAGCAGCTCATCGACCGGATCGTGAAGACGTACACGAAGGCCGGCGAGGACTACGGCTACTTCGCCTCGCCCGCCGACGCCGAGATCTTCGAGCACGAGCTGGCCTACGCCCTCCTGCACCAGATCTTCAGCTTCAACTCGCCGGTCTGGTTCAACGTCGGCACGCCCCAGCCCCAGCAGGTCTCCGCCTGCTTCATCCTGTCCGTCGACGACTCCATGGAGTCCATCCTCGACTGGTACAAGGAAGAGGGCATGATCTTCAAGGGCGGCTCCGGTGCCGGCCTGAACCTCTCCCGCATCCGCTCCTCCAAGGAGCTGCTCTCCTCCGGCGGCAACGCCTCCGGCCCGGTCTCCTTCATGCGCGGCGCCGACGCCTCCGCGGGAACGATCAAGTCGGGCGGTGCCACCCGCCGCGCGGCCAAGATGGTCATCCTCGACGTCGACCACCCCGACATCGAGGACTTCATCGAGACCAAGGTCAAGGAGGAGGAGAAGATCCGCGCCCTCCGCGACGCGGGCTTCGACATGGACCTGGGCGGCGACGACATCACGTCCGTCCAGTACCAGAACGCCAACAACTCCGTCCGCGTGAACGACGAGTTCATGAAGGCCGTCGAGGCCGGCGGGAAGTTCGGCCTGCGCGCCCGCATGACCGGCGAGGTCATCGAGGAGGTCGACGCCAAGGCGCTCTTCCGCAAGATGGCCGAGGCCGCGTGGGCCTGTGCCGACCCGGGCATCCAGTACGACGACACGATCAACCACTGGCACACCTGCCCCGAGTCCGGCCGCATCAACGGCTCGAACCCGTGCAGCGAGTACATGCACCTGGACAACACGTCCTGCAACCTCGCCTCGCTGAACCTGATGAAGTTCCTCAAGGACGACGGCAAGGGCAACCAGTCCTTCGACGTCGAGCGCTTCGCCAAGGTCGTCGAGCTCGTCATCACCGCGATGGACATCTCCATCTGCTTCGCCGACTTCCCCACCCAGAAGATCGGCGAGAACACCCGCGCCTACCGCCAGCTCGGCATCGGCTACGCCAACCTCGGCGCCCTGCTGATGGCCACCGGCCACGCGTACGACTCCGACGGCGGCCGCGCCCTCGCCGGCTCCATCACCTCCCTGATGACCGGCACCTCGTACAAGCGCTCCGCCGAACTCGCCGCGGTCGTCGGCCCGTACGACGGCTACGCCCTCAACGCCGAGCCGCACCAGCGCGTCATGCGGCAGCACGCCGACGAGAACACCAAGGCCGTCCGCATGGACGACCTGGACTCGCCGATCTGGGCCGCCGCCACGGAGGCCTGGCAGGACGTCATCCGCCTCGGCGCCAAGAACGGCTTCCGCAACGCCCAGGCCTCGGTCATCGCCCCCACCGGCACCATCGGTCTCGCGATGTCCTGCGACACCACCGGCCTCGAGCCCGACCTCGCCCTGGTCAAGTTCAAGAAGCTCGTCGGCGGCGGATCGATGCAGATCGTCAACGGCACCGTCCCGCAGGCCCTGCGCCGCCTGGGCTACCAGGAGGAGCAGATCGAGGCGATCGTCGCCCACATCGCCGAGCACGGCAATGTGATCGACGCCCCCGGCCTGAAGACCGAGCACTACGAGGTCTTCGACTGCGCCATGGGCGAGCGCTCCATCTCCGCGATGGGCCACGTCCGCATGATGGCCGCCATCCAGCCGTGGATCTCGGGCGCCCTCTCCAAGACCGTGAACCTGCCGGAGACGGCCACGGTCGAGGACGTCGAGGAGGTCTACTTCGAGGCCTGGAAGATGGGCGTCAAGGCGCTCGCGATCTACCGCGACAACTGCAAGGTCGGCCAGCCGCTCTCCGCCAAGAAGAAGGAGAACGAGAAGGCCGAGGTCACCGCGAAGTCCGAGGCGACGATCCGCGAGGCCGTCGAGAAGGTCGTCGAGTACCGCCCGGTCCGCAAGCGCCTCCCGAAGGGCCGCCCGGGGATCACCACCTCCTTCACCGTCGGTGGAGCCGAGGGCTACATGACCGCCAACTCCTACCCGGACGACGGTCTCGGCGAGGTCTTCCTGAAGATGTCCAAGCAGGGCTCCACCCTCGCCGGCATGATGGACGCCTTCTCCATCGCCGTCTCCGTCGGCCTGCAGTACGGCGTCCCGCTCGAGACCTACGTCTCGAAGTTCACCAACATGCGCTTCGAGCCCGCCGGCATGACGGACGACCCGGACGTGCGGATGGCGCAGTCGATCGTCGACTACATCTTCCGCCGCCTGGCGCTGGACTTCCTGCCCTTCGAGACCCGCTCCGCCCTCGGCATCCACTCGGCCGAGGAGCGTCAGCGCCACCTGGACACCGGCTCGTACGAGCAGCCCGACGACGAGGACGTCGACGTCGAGGCCCTCGCCCAGTCCGCGCCCCGCGCCCAGGAGCTGAAGGCCGTCGCCGCCCCGGCCCCGGTGGTCAAGGCCGAGGTCCCGGCCCCGAAGCAGGCGCACACCTCGGCGGAGCTCGTCGAGATGCAGCTCGGCATCAGCGCCGACGCTCCGCTCTGCTTCTCCTGCGGCACGAAGATGCAGCGCGCCGGCTCCTGCTACATCTGCGAGGGCTGCGGCTCGACCAGCGGCTGCAGCTGACCCCGCTCCGGTGCGCTGAGGGGCGGAAGCCGCTGAGCGCACCGGATCGCCCGTGAGGGGGTGCCGACCACCGGTCGGCGCCCCCTTCGCACGTTGGCCGACGGGAGTTCGGCGCCCCTTCTCGTGTGCGCCGCCGGGCGTCAGGACACCCCGGAGCCCAGGAGCGTGCCGAAGGTCTGCGGGTCGGCGTCGAAGCCGCGGGTGATCGAGCGGTACGTCCAGCCGTCCGTCCCGTCACGGGTGAATTCCACGACCGTCGCCGAACGGGCCCCAAGGACGTCCGCGAAGTCATGGGTCAGCAGGTCGGTGTAGCCCTCGCGGACCCGTATGCCCGTGTTCGCTATGTCGCCGAAGGTCAGCCGCCCGCCGCCCTGTTGTATGGCCACGCCCACCACCACGCGCGCGTACCGCGCGTCCAGCCGGTCCAGCTCCAGGGTCATGGCCTCGTCGTAGCCGAACCCCTGGCCCGTGCGGCTGTCGCGGTGGAGCGTGATCGTGCCGTCCGGGGAGCGACTGCCGAAGTGCACCAGATGGACCGGCGCGCCGTGCGGGTCGCCCACTGCGAAGACCCCGGCGACGAGATCCAGGTCGTGGGCCGGCGCGCCGGCCGGGGCGGGGTCCCACTTGAGCGTGACCTCGACGCGTCCCACCCCTTTGTTGAGTCCGCTCATGGTGCTTCCCCTCTCCGCGTGCGCCCCCGCGCACGCCTCGCCTCGTACCGTCGACCCGTCCAAAAGCCCTTGGTCATGGGCCGATTGCTCATGGTGTCATGTGCCTACGACAGAGGACCCGGCGCTTGAGGGGGAGAGCGGTTTGTGGAGCGGTGACGAGCTGGATCTCGACGCATATCTGGCTCGAATCGGATACGACACCGGACAGGGCGGGGAACTCGCTCCCGACGTGCGGACCTTGACGGCCCTGCACCGGGCGCACGTCGCGGCCGTTCCGTTCGAGAACCTCGACGTCGCCCTCGGGCGGCCGGTTCCCCTGGACCTGAAGAGCCTCCAGGGCAAACTCGTCGAGCGGCGCCGGGGAGGCTACTGCTACGAGCAGAACTCCCTCTTCGCGGCGGCCCTCGAACGGATCGGCTTCCAGGTGGCCGGCCGCGGCGCGCGCAACCGCTCGCGGGGCGCGGCCCTGCCACCGGTCACCCACGCGCTCCTCGCGGTCACGGCCGAAGGCGAACAGTGGATCGCCGACGTCGGGTTCGGCTGGCAGGGGCTGCTGGAGCCCGTGCCGCTGCGAGACGGCGTGCGCGTGGAGCAGGGCGGCTGGACGTTCGGCGTCCACGTCGAGGACGAGGGCGTCCACGTGCTGCGCTCGCTGCGGCCGGAGGGCTGGAAGGACCTGTACGCGTTCTCGCCCCAGGCGTATCTCCCCGGTGACTTCACCGTCCTGAACCACTACAGCTCCAGCCATCCGCAGTCGCGCTTCCTCGGCCAGGTCGTGGCCCAGCGGCCGGGCGCGGACGCCGGCAGATCCCTGTTGCGCGCGACGTTCTCGATCCTGCGCCCGGACGGATCGGCCGAGGAACGGATCGTGACCGCCGGAGAGTTGGCCGCGGCCCTGGAGGCCGAGTTCGGCATCGAACTGGACGCCGAGGAGCGCGCGGGTCTGGAGCGACTGCACGCGGAGGGAGCCTGACGGGGTCTGCCGGGGTGCTCTCCGGCCCCGTACGATGGCGCGGTGCTGGTCAAGTGGATTCGCTGCACCGTGGTGGACCGTCGAGGGTTCGAGCGGGGGCAGCGGAAATGGGCGGGGCTGCTCGGTGAGCCGGGATTCCGGGGACAGGGCGGCGGGTGGAGCCGGGGTCGCCCGGACGTCGCCCACATCTTCGCGTTCTGGGAGAGCCGGGCCTTCTACGATTCGTTCATGGCCCGGTCGCACGACCGTCTGGCGGCCGCGCAGGCGGGCACGTTCAAGGACATCCAGGTCAAGCTCTTCGACCACCGCTTCGACGTGAAGACCGGGTTCGAACCGCGGTTCGCCGACGCGGACGTGGCGCGGGTGGCGCACTGCCGGGTCCACGAGGACCGTGCCGAGCACTTCGCGCTCATGCAGGAGAAGGTGTGGAACCCGGCCATGGCCGGGTCTCCCGGCATGTTGCGGGGCCTGTTCGGCGAAGCGCCCGGCAGCGAGTTCCTGGTGCTCTCGATGTGGCAGTCCGCCGCCGAGCACGGAAAGTACCGGGTCGAACGCGTGGAGCGGCTCGGGCTGCGGGCCCGTACCGCGGCCGACGTGGCGGCGCTGAACGGAGACGTGGTGCAGCTCGAACCCTCCTGGACGGTCTGAACCCGCCGACGCCGTCCCGGGGCATCTCCCTCGGATGGACTCCGGGCGCCACCTCGGCTGAGCCCGCAGGAGAGCGGCGATCTAGGGTCGGGGTATGGCACGACCGCGGCGCATCGTTCTCGTACGGCACGGAGAGTCCGAGGGCAATGTCGATGACACGGTGTACGAACGCGAGCCCGACCATGCCCTGCGACTGACCGAGACCGGCCGGCGCCAGGCCGAGGAGACGGGGGAGCGGCTGCGGGAGCTCTTCGGCGAGGAGCCGGTCAGCGTCTACGTCTCGCCGTACCGCCGCACCCACGAGACCCTCCGGGCCTTCCGGCTCCCCGCGAAGCAGGTCCGGGTGCGGGAGGAGCCCAGGCTTCGGGAGCAGGACTGGGGCAACTGGCAGGAACGCGAGGACGTCCGCCTGCAGAAGGCCTACCGGGACGCGTACGGCCACTTCTTCTACCGCTTCGCCCAGGGCGAGTCCGGTGCCGACGTCTACGACCGCGTCGGTGCCTTCCTGGAGAGCCTGTACCGCAGTTTCGAGGCGCCCGACCATCCGCCCAACGTCCTGCTCGTCACCCACGGGCTGACCATGCGGCTGTTCTGCATGCGCTGGTTCCACTGGACGGTCGCGGACTTCGAGTCGCTGTCGAATCCCGGCAACGCCGAGACCCGCATGCTCCTGCTCGGAGAGGACGGCCGGTACCGTCTGGACAGGCCGTTCGAACGCTGGCGTACCCCGGAACCGTACGGACCCACCGGATAGAGTGGCAGACCGATGACCGCTGACTCCTCATTCGACCGGCGCTTCGACCGCGCCCTGGCCAGCCTGCGCGGGCTGTCCGTGGGAGACGCCCTGGGCTCCCAGTTCTTCGTACCCTCCCACTACCCCCTGCTGAAGCGGCGCGAGCTCCCCGCCGGCCCCTGGCAGTGGACCGACGACACCGAGATGGCCTGCTCCGTCCTGGCCGTCCTCGTCCACCACGACCGCATCGACCAGGACGCCCTGGCCCGGTCCTTCGCGGAGCACCACGACTTCGACCGCGGCTACGGTCCTGCCGTCAACCGGATGCTCCGCCTCATCCGCGAGGGCGGCGACTGGCGCGAGCTGGCGGCCGCGCTCTTCAACGGCCAGGGATCCTGGGGCAACGGCGCCGCGATGCGGATCGCCCCGCTGGGCGCCTGGTACGCCGACGACCCCGAGCAGGCGACGCACCAGGCCGAGATCTCCGCGTACACGACCCACCAGCACCGGGAGGCCGTGGTGGGCGCCATGGCCGTCGCCGCCGCGGCCGCGATCGCCGCCGACCCCGCCGGACCGCCCATGCCCGAGGCGCTGCTCGACGGGGTCATCGCCCTGGTGCCGCGCAGCGCGGTCGGGGCGGGTCTGCGCCGGGCCCGCGACATGCTCGACTACGGCGATGCCGGCACGGTCGCCGCGGTCCTCGGCAGCGGCCGCCGGACGAGCGCCCATGACACGGTCCCCTTCGCGCTCTGGTCGGCAGCGCGAGGGCTCGGCGACTTCGAGCGGGTGTTCTGGACGACCGCGCAGGTCGGCGGCGACGTCGACACGACCTGCGCCATCGCCGGCGGAGTGGTCGCCTCCACCGCGGCCGGCGCACCGCCGGAGGAGTGGCTCCGGCAGACCGAGGACCTCCCGGGGTGGGTCCGGGAGAGGGCGGCCTGAGGCGGCTCGGTGTCCCCCGGCCCCGAGAGGGGGCCGGGGGACACCGGGATGTGATCAGGCCACCGGCCCCGCGGCTTCGGCGCGGCCGCTCAGTGCTTCCAGGTCGCTCTTGCGGACCCGGATCACCAGGACGGCCGTGACCAGCGCGATCAGCACCATGCCGGCGGCGGCCGTGAAGGCCGAGGAGATGCCGGAGGTCAGCACCTCGTGGCCCCAGGGCGCGGGCAGCTCCTTCGCCTTCAGCGCCTCCGCCTGCTGCTCGGGCGTCGAGTGCGCGAGGAAGTCCGGCAGCTGCCTCTCGCTCTCCTCGCGGCCGGCCGTGCCGAAGACGGTGACCAGGATGGAGAGGCCGAGCGAGCCGCCGACCTGCTGGGTCGCGTTGAGCAGACCCGACGCGGCGCCCGCCTCGTGCTGGGCCACTCCGGAGACGGCCGTGAGCGTGAGCGTCACGAAGTTGAGGCCCATGCCGCAGCCGAACACGACCATCGGACCGAGCACTCCGGTGACGTAACCGCTGTCGGACGAGATGAACGTCAGCCAGAGGAGCCCCACGCCGGTGAGCGTCGCACCGGTCACCATGAACGGCTTGGGGCCGAGGACCGGCAGGAGCCGCTGGGCGAGCCCCGCGCCGACGCCGATCGCGACGGTCACCGGGAGGAAGGCCAGTCCGGACTGGACCGGGCTGTAGCCCAGGACGTTCTGCACCCACAGCACGATGAAGAAGAACATGCCGAACATGGCGGCCGACAGGCTGAGCATGATGACGTACGTGCCCGAACGGTTGCGGTCCGCGAACATGCGCAGCGGCGTGATCGGTTCCTTGGCCCGCGACTCCACCACGGCGAACGCCACGAGCAGGACCACGGCCGCGGCGAAGGAACCGATGGTCAGCCCGTCCTTCCACCCCTGCTCGGAAGCCCGGATGAACCCGTAGACCAGCGCGGCCATGCCGAGTGTCGACGTCGTCGCGCCCGCGATGTCGAACCGGCCCGGGTGGCGCTCGGATTCCGCGATGTAGCGCGGGGTGAGGAAGGCGATCAGCAGGCCGATCGGCACGTTGACGAAGAGGACCCAGCGCCAGTCGAGCCACTCGGTGAGCGCTCCGCCGGCGAGCAGGCCGATCGCGCCCCCGCCGGCCGAGACCGCGGCGAACACGCCGAACGCCCGGTTGCGCTCCGGCCCTTCGGGGAACGTCGTGGTGATCAGCGCGAGCGAGGTCGGCGAGGCGATCGCGCCGCCCACGCCCTGCAGGGCCCGTGCCGCGAGCAGCTGCCAGGGTTCCTGGGCGAAGCCGCCGAGCAGCGAGGCGAACGTGAAGAGCAGGATGCCGGCCATGAACACCCGGCGACGGCCCAGGATGTCGCCGGCGCGTCCGCCGAGGAGCAGGAGGCCGCCGAAGGTGAGCGTGTAGGCGCTGAGCACCCACGACAGGTCGGTGGTCGAGAAGGAGAGCGCGTCCTGGATGTGCGGCAGCGCGATGTTCACGATGGTGGCGTCGAGGACGACCATCAGCTGGCAGGCGGCGATGACGGTCAAGGCGATGCCCGGCCGACCTCCGGTGCGAGCCGGCGCGTCCTTGATCTGTGTGTCCACCGGAGAAGTTGTCACTATGGAATCCCCCACGGAAGAATTAGTGAACGTACGCGTTCACTGTTCTCCACGGTAGTGAGTCCCCCTCAGTGAACGCAACCGTTCACTGAGTGCTGCCGACGAATCGAATCGCGTCAACGGAGAGATCCTGATGGTTACTTCGCGCTCCACGGCCGCCGCTCGGCCGGAGGGGGCGGTGCTGCGGCGCCGCGGACCCGTGCTCGAGAGAGCGATTCTGGAGGCCACGCTCGACCAGCTGAGCAGTGTCGGCTGGAGCGGTCTCACGATGGAGGGTGTCGCGGTCGGCGCGCAGACGGGCAAAGCCGCGGTGTACCGGCGATGGCCGTCGAAGGAAGACCTCGTCGCGGACGCCCTCCAGGCCGGACTGCCCACGCTCGACGAGGCTCCGGACACCGGCCGTGTGCGTCAGGACCTCTACGAGCTGTGCCGCCGGATCCGCGACGTGATGTACTCCAAGCCTGGTTTCGCCCTCCGTGCAGTGCTTCACGAATGCGATGCCGAGTCCGCCGAGCGCTTCCACGGGCTGATCGAGACGGGCGTGATCCAGCCCTGGAATGATCTCTTCCGGGATGTACTGCGGCGTGGAATCACACGCGGAGAGGTGCGAGGCGACGCGATCGACGACCTCGTCCTCGAGGTGATCCCCGCCATGATGATGTACCGCTCCAAGGTGTGCGGAAGCGAATGGCCGGACAGTGAGATCGCCGATGTGATCGACCGGATCATGGTGCCCCTCCTGCGTGCCTGAGACCTTCGAGGCGTGGTGCGGGTGAGCTTCGGGGCGGGGCGGGACGGGTGCCTTCGGGCGTCTGCGGCGAATCCGGGTATCGCAGGTGACGTCAGGCGGCGTAACCTGTCTGGCGCCATGCCGTACGAACCTCCCACCCACACCGTCGAGCGGTCGCTCCGAGCCACCACCGGCGCCAAGATCGTCGCCGGGGTCGACGAGGTCGGGCGCGGAGCGTGGGCCGGCCCCGTCACGGTGTGCGCGGCCGTCACCGGCCTTCGCCGACCTCCCGAGGGGCTCACCGACTCGAAGCTGCTCACCCCCAAGCGCCGCAACGCGCTGGCCGTGGAGCTGGAAGGGTGGGTCACCGCGTACGCACTCGGCGACGCCTCCCCGCAGGAGATCGACGAACTCGGGATGACCGCGGCGCTGCGGCTCGCGGCCGTCCGGGCCCTCGAAGGCCTTCCGGTGCGGCCCGACGCGGTGATCCTGGACGGCAAACACGACTACCTGGGCAGCCCCTGGCGGGTCCGCACGGTGATCAAGGGCGACCAGTCCTGCATCGCCGTCGCGGCCGCCTCCGTCATCGCGAAGGTCCGGCGCGACGCCCTCATGGCGGAGCTGGAGGCCGAGGGCGGCCAGTACGCGGCGTACGCCTTCGGTGCCAACGCGGGCTACCCTTCGCCGGTCCACAAAGCGGCACTCGAAGAGCTGGGGCCCACTCCCCACCACCGTCTCTCCTGGTCGTACCTGGACGCGCTGCCCCAGTGGCGCCACCTCAAAAAGGTCCGCCTCTCCGCCGAGGCGGCCGCGCTGGAAAGCGGGGGCCAACTCGGCTTCGACTTCTGAACTTCCGGTCACGGAGGCCCTGCTCAGGGCCGCCCACGCGGCCGGGGTGCACATGTGTGCCCACCCGCCGGTGCTTCGCGCAGCGGCGTTTGATAGACATCCATTCATGCCTCTCATCCCCGAGGAGCCTCAGATTCACGAGAGCGCCCAGGGTCCCCGCGCCGCCACGGCCGCCGGCCGCCCCGCGTCGACCCCCCGTCCCGTACCCGGCCCGCGTTCCGCGGCCTCTCCGCGTCCCGGACGCCCCGTTCCCGGTCCGGCCAGGCCTGCCGCGCCGGCACCGCGCCCCGGTGCCGGACAGTCTCCGGCCAAGGCCCCGGAAAATCGTTCCGACCAGCGATCCACCCCGCAGCTCCAGCTGATCCCGGCCCCGGTCGACGGCGCGCTCGACGCTGCCGAGGAGGCCCTGGACCTGCTCCTGGAGAGCGGACGGGCGCCCGGCGAGATCCTGGTGCTCACCACCGGCGACCCGCACCCGTGGGCGGCGCACGAGCTGTCCTTCGGTGAGACCGCCTACTGGGCCCAACAGGACACCGCCGAGGACGTGTTCTTCGCGGACGCCTCCGCCGTGGAGCGGGCCGCCGCCCGCCCCGTGGTGATCGTCGCCGTCAACGGCGGAGACGAGGGGACGGCCGCCCGGGCCCTTCCGGCGGCGATGGCCCGCGCGGGCGCGCTGCTCGTCGTCTGCGGCGACCCGCAGCGCATCACGGCGCTCCTCGGGGCCGGCGCCGGCGTCTGACCGACCGCGCTCCTCCGCCGGGCCCCCCCACCGGGGCCGGCGGGGGGCCCGGCCCCGCTCGCGCGATCAGCGTGCGGCGGCCCGGCGCAGGGGTTCGGTCGCGCCGCTCGCGGTCCTCGGTGTGAGCCGGTCGAGCTCGGCCGGCCCGTCACCCAGCGGCAGGGGGAGCGAGTCGGAGCTCGGTCGACGGCCTCCCCGGCCCTCGCCGAGCACCTGCCAGCCCGCTCCGGTCAGCGTGATGTACGCGCCGCAGCGGAGCCCGTGCAGCGTGCAGGCGTCCCGAAGCCCCCACATCCAGGCTCCGTCCTCCTCCGTCCAGCGTTCGTCGCCCTCGCGGCAGTACAGCAGGACCGCGGTCCGCACGGGCGCGCGTCTGCGGAGGTCGTGCGGGATGACCCGCCGCAGATGGGCCAGGAGCGCGTTGCGGAACTCCCAGCCGTCCGCCGCGACGGGGCGTCGGACGAACGAGGCACTGGCGGCGAGCCGCTCCTCGTGGTCCAGGACGGCGAGGACCGCCGTCGAGGGCGTGGGCGCGTGCCGCGAGTGGAGGCCGCTGACGACCTCACGAGGGTTGCGCAGCAGGGGAATCCCCGCCGCGGCCCATTCGGAGGGTTCGAGTATCCGGGCGAGGCGGCTGGCGGACTCGGACGACGATCTGAGCGAGGCGGCTGTGGGCGGAGCGAATCCGAGGGTCACGGTCCTCCCTTCGGATACGCGCCCGCTGGGCGGCGGGCAAGGTCGGGTGAGGGCGCACCACGGCACAGTCCTTCCGGACCGCTGACGGGCCGTGTGGGGCGGTTTCCCAATTCTTGCTGGCCCGTGCGCGAGCGGCAACGAGCAATTGAGACCGCTGACGGGAATGGGTCGGTATGCCACTCATATCCCTGCCCAGTTGCCCATTGTTCACTCCCCGTTCCCCCTCCTGTTTCACCCCTGGACGGCGAGCACCAGCGGAAACACCCCCTCCGCTCCGGCCCGCCGCAGCAGCCGCGCGGCCACCGCCAACGTCCAGCCGCTGTCGGAGAGATCGTCGACCAGGAGAACCGGCCCGCCGGCGCCGGCCAGCCGCCCGGCCAGCTCCGGAGGGACCGTCAGCATCCGCTGCAGACCGACGACCCGCTGGGCGCTGTTGGTCCGCGAGAGCCGGAGCTCCTCCGCCTCCGGCGCGTACTCCACCACACCGAGGAAGGGCATCCTGCCGATCTCGGCGATCCGCTGCCCGAGCGAACCCACCAGATGCGGCTTGCGGTGCGAGGCGACCGTGACCACACCGGCGGGCCTGGCCGGCGCGTCCGGCGCCCCGGAGGCCCACCCGCCGGGCCCCTTGGCCCAGTCCGCCAGCACGTGCACCACCGCCTGCACGACATCGTCCGGCACGGGCCCGTCCGGCGTGCCGTCGGCCAGCAGCGGACGCAGCCGGTTGCCCCAGCCGATGTCCGAGAGCCGCCCCAGGGCCCGACCGCCGAAAGACTGCTCCCCGAGCGGGATACGGCCCTTCAGATCGACCCCGACCGCGGCAAGCCCGGTGGGCCACATCTTCCGCGGCTCGACCTCCACACCGGGACGCCCCAGCTCGCCCTTGGCCGCGTCCAGCGCCGCCTCGGACACCTTCGGATCGAACCGGCTGCCCGCGCAGTTGTCGCAGCGCCCGCACGGAGCGGCCTCCTCGTCGTCCAACTGACGCCGCAGGAACTCCATCCGGCACCCGGTCGTCGCCGCGTAGTCGCGCATCGCCTGCTGCTCGGCCGCCCGCTGCCGCGCCACCCAGGCGTACCGCTCGGTGTCGTACGCCCAGGGCTGCCCGGTGCTCTCCCAGCCGCCCTTCACCCGGCGCACCGCGCCGTCCACGTCCAGGACCTTGAGCATGGTCTCCAGCCGGGTCCTGCGCAGCTCGACCAGCGGCTCCAAGGCGGGCAGGGACAAGGGCCGGCCCGCCTGCGCGAGCACGTCGATCGTGCGGCGCACCTGCTCCTCGGGCGGAAAGGCCACCGAGGCGAAGTAGCGCCAGATCGCCTCGTCCTCCTGCCCGGGCAGCAGCAGCACCTCCGCGTGCTCCACCCCTCGCCCGGCCCGGCCGACCTGCTGGTAGTACGCGATGGGGGAGGACGGCGACCCCAGGTGCACCACGAAGCCCAGGTCCGGCTTGTCGAACCCCATCCCGAGGGCCGAGGTCGCCACGAGCGCCTTGACCCGGTTGGCCTGGAGGTCGTCCTCCGCCTGCTGCCGGTCGGCGTTCTCCGTCCGACCGGTGTAGGAGGACACGATGTGCCCGCACTGGCGCAGATAGGCGGTGACCTCGTCGGCCGCGGCGACCGTCAGCGTGTAGATGATGCCGGAGCCGGGCAGCTCGCCGAGGTGGTCGGCGAGCCAGGCCAGCCGGTGCGCCGCGTCCGGCAGTCGGACCACACCCAGACTCAGGCTCTCCCGGTCGAGCGGCCCGCGCAGGACGAGGGCGTCCGTGCCCGCCCCCGTGCCGAGCTGCTCGGCCACGTCCGCCGTCACCCGCGCGTTCGCCGTCGCCGTCGTGGCCAGGACCGGGACACCGGAGGGCAGGTCCGCCAGCATCGTCCGCAGCCGGCGGTAGTCCGGCCGGAAGTCGTGTCCCCAGTCCGAGATGCAGTGCGCCTCGTCCACCACGAGCAGCCCGGTGGCGGCGGCCAGGCGGGGCAGCACCTGGTCGCGGAAGTCGGGATTGTTGAGCCGCTCGGGGCTCACCAGGAGCACGTCCACCTCGCCGGCGGCCACTTCCTCCTGGACCGTCTCCCACTCCTCGGTGTTGGACGAGTTGATCGTCCGCGCGCGGATGCCCGCCCGGGCCGCCGCCTCCACCTGGTTGCGCATCAGCGCGAGCAGCGGGGAGACGATCACGGTGGGGCCGCTGCCGCGCTCGCGGAGCAGCGAGGTCGCCACGAAGTACACGGCCGACTTGCCCCAGCCGGTCCGCTGCACCACCAGGGCCCGGCGCCGGTCGGCGACGAGCGCCTCGATCGCCCGCCACTGGTCCTCGCGCAGTCTGGCCCTGCCGGTCGGGTCGGAGACGAGACGGGCGAGCACGGCATCGGCGGCGGTTCGGAGGGCGGCGCGGTCTTCCAGCGGAGCTGCTTGGGTCATGCCTCCATGCAACCCGATGCCTCGGACATCGCGCGAATGAGACCTCGAACCTGTGGACAACTCGACGGTCGGCGGATGCCCCGTTCCAGGAGTTATCCACAGGGGTTTCGGATTTCGGGAGATCACGAGACCGTCCTGACCATGAACGCGAATCACCACGAATCCAGTGGACTCTCCCGTACCCAGCAGATCACCCTGCGCGGCCCGGCGGAGCTGGCCGACGCCCTGCCGTTCGTGCTGGGCTTCCATCCCACCGACTCCGTCGTCCTGGTCGCCCTCCACGGCGAGCACGGCCGCTTCGGGGGCCGGGTCAGGCTCGGAATCCCGCGCTCGCCCCGGGAGTGGGCGTCCACCGCCGACCACCTCGCCGAGTGCCTCGTCGAGGGAGGCGCCCGCACCGGCTCCCGGCCGGACGGCATCGTCGTCTTCCTCTGCCAGGACCCCGAACCCGGCGAGACGGGCCGCAGGGTCATGGAGCGGCTGCGGCCGTTCGCACAGCGACTGCGGACCGCCTGCGGCGCCCTCGACATCCCCGTCTACGAGGCCCTCTGCATCACCGACGGGCTCTACTTCTCGTACTGCTGTCCCGACCAGCGCTGCTGCCCGCCCGACGGCACCCCGCTCGCGCTCAGCGGCACCTCGGTGATGGCGGCGGCCGCGACGTACGCCGGAGTGCAGGTACGGGGTTCTCTGCGGGACATGGAGGCCCGACTGAAGCCCCGCGGCGGGCCCGGGGACGAGGAGCAGCGGGCGGCACTCGACGCGGCCGCCGCCTCGATCGTCCCCCGGATCCTCGAAGGCGCCGAAGCACAGGGACGGGAAGAGGTACGCGAAGCCACGCTGCGACTCGCCCGAGAGATCCTCCGCCGGTTCGTGAACCCGAAGAGCCCGAGCGGCCCCGGAGGCCGACCTGGTGCGGTGGGCGCGCCGAGCACGACGCGCCCGGTGCGACCGCTCGTGCCGGGACGAGCCGTCGATGCCACGACCACGGCTGCGGACGACGCGGCCGACGACGCCCTGATCACGACCGACGAGGCGGCAGCTCTGGTCATCGGCCTCCAGGACCGGGTCACCCGGGACCGTGCCGCCGAGTGGATGGAGGGCTGGGAGGGGACCGCCGCCCTGCGGCTCTGGCGCGTCCTGGCCCGGCGCTGCGTCACGCCCTACCAGGAGCACGCCGCCGCGCCCCTCACCCTCGCCGGCTGGACGGCCTGGTCCACGGGCGACGAGCCGACCGCCCGGGTCGCCCTCGGGCTCGCGCTCGACGCCGACCCCGAGTACGTCTTCGCCCGTCTGCTGCACCAGGCGTGCAACGAAGGGCTGAACCCCGAGTCACTCCGTTCCTGTCTGCGCAGCGAGCGGGATGCCCGGGCCGCCTCGGAGCAGAAGGATCCGTCGCCCTCCCGGCGGGTGCGGATGCGGGCCGCTCGTAGGCCGGGCACCCCGCTGACCCTCAAGAAGCCGGGCCGGCAGACCGGCGGGACCGGACGTCGGGCGACGGCCGGCGTCCGCCCCGGCGGGCCCGCGACGGGGAGGCCGGGGAGCGGGACTCCACGGCACGGCGGACAGCGCGGCTCCAGGAGCGGCCGATGACGACCGTGACCCGGCCGCCCGCGAGCGCGTTCACCTCTCTGGCGGAGTCGTACGAACCGTCCCGCCGACAGCCTGCCGGCCGCCCGGTCCGCACAGAGAGCACTCCGTACCCGCCATGGCTCCCAGCCCCGTTCCGGCCCCCGGCCGCCCCGCCGGACCGCCCACCAGCCAGTCGTCCGGACACGCCTCCGGACACACGGCAGGCGCCGGCATCGCGTTCCCGCGCGCGACGCGTCCCGCGGAACTTCCCTCGGTGCACGGCGCGCTCCTCTGCGTGGCGCTGCCCGCCCTCGCCGTCTGTGCCGAGCACGGGCAGCTCACCGGTGAAGGACCCGAGGGGGTGTACGAGGCGGGGCGACGTCTCCTGTCCCGCTGCGTCCTGCGGGTGGCGGGACGTGAACCCGTCGCGCTCCAGGGCCGCATGGCGGCCTCCGACCGGGCGGTGTTCCTCGGCGCCCTGCGCGTCCCCAGCGACACCGGCCCCGACCCCGCCCTCACCGTCGAACGCGTCCGGAGCGCCGACGGAACCGAGCGGATCACCCTGCGCAGCGCCGCGACCCGGCCCCTCCGGCTCCCCGTGGAAGTCGCTCTGGGCACGGATCTCGCGGACCTGGGCACGGTGGCGTCCGGGAGGACCGGCCCCGAACTCGCCGCGAGCGTCCACGGCACCGGACTGCGATGGACCGGCGACGGCCGATCCGTCGCCGTCACGGCGGACCCGCCGCCCATGGACTCCCTGGCGGCGGCTGGAGTACTGCGCTGGGAAGCCGAACTGGCGCCCGGAGCGGCGTTCACGCTCCGTCTGCGGGTGCGAGGGGAGTCGGCCGCCCGCCCCATCGCCTCCACGGGGGCGGGCTCCGGACGGCCCGGCGGCCACCTCCTGGCCGAGGCCCGAGCCGAGGGCGACGACCCGAGGCCGGGGGAACTGCTCCGCGCCTCCGTCGACGACCTGCGCGCCCTGCTCCAGCGAGATCCCACCCACCCCGCGGACGTGTACCTCGCGGCCGGCGTCCCCTGGCGCTGCGGACCGGTCACCTCCGAGGCGCTCTGGGCGGCCCGCATGGCCCTGCCGCTCGGCACCCGGCTCGCCGCCACCACCCTGCGCGCCCTCGGACGCACCCAACTCCCCGGCGACGGAGCGGAGTCCGGCCGCCTTCAGGGGCCCCTCAGGGACTCGGGCCCGTACCTCCCGCCCCGCTGCACGGGCATCGAAGCCACCCTCGCCTTTCCGACCGTGCTCGCCGAGGCGCGCCGCTGGGGGCTCCCGTCCGCGGACCTGGAGGAGCTGCTTCCCGTGGCGGAGCGCTGCCTCCACTGGCTGCGGCGTACGGCCGGCCGGAACGGGTTCGTGCCGGACCCGGGGCCCGCCGGGCCCTGGCGGGCCGAGACCCAGGCACACGCCCACCGCGCCGCCCTGCTCGGCGCCGATCTCCTCGACGGCTGCGGGCGTCCCGGCGGAGACGCCCTGCGCGACGGGGCGCGGACCCTGCGCGAGCGGTTCCGGCGCGAGTTCTGGCTCGACGACCCGGCGGGCGGCCGTCCCGCCGTCGCCCGGACACAGGACGGCCGGACCTGGCCCCAGCTGGGCGGATGGGCCGCGCACCTGCTCGACACCGGGCTGCTGGGCGGCGGTCGGTACGCACCGGGTCTCCTGGACAGGGCGGAGACGGAACAGGTGGCCAGGCTACTCGGTACCCCGGCGCTCGACTCCGGCTGGGGGCTGCGGAGTCTCGGGACCAAGGAGCCGGGCCACAATCCCTTCGGCCACCGGGCCGGAGCGGTCAGGGTGCACGAGACGGCGGTCGCCGTGGCCGGTCTCGCCGCCGCCGGTCACGAGAAGGAGGCCGCCTCCCTCCTGCGGGGACTGCTCGACGCGGCGGAGGCCTTCACCCATCGGCTCCCGGAGATGTACGCGGGGGAGCAGCGGACGACGGGTGGGCGCCCGGTGCCCCACCCGGCGGCGTGCCGACCGGCGGCCGTCGCGGCCGCCGGAGCGGTTCAGGCGCTTCTCGCCCTGGCGGGCATCAGACCTGACGCGCCGGGCCGCTCGGTCTCGGTGCACCCACTGGCCTCCGCCCCGCTCGGCGCGATCAGGCTGTCGGGGCTCGTGGTGGCCGGGGAGGCCTTCGCCGTGCGGGTCGGCAGGCTGGGGCTCGGTATGGTCGAGGAGGCCGCCGAGGGTCTTCAACTGGGGGTGTGAAGGGATGCCGGGCGCAGAGACGCGGGAAGCCTCGCGGCGCGGTGAGGAAGTCGCGGCCGATGCTTTGGCGAGGCGTGTTTATCGTCAGGAAGACGACTATGATCGCGGCATGCCTCCCTACGACCCGTCGGCCTTTCCTCCCTTCGCCGTGACCGTCGACCTGGTCGTGCTCACCGTGCGGAGCCACGCACTCTGCACCCTGGTCGTGCGGCGAGGAGAGTCGCCGTATCAGGGGCGTTGGGCACTGCCCGGCGGTTTCGTGCGGGCCGAGGAGGATCTGGGAGCCGCGGCGGCGCGTGAACTGGTCGAGGAGACCGGCCTCTGCGCCCACGACCCGGCCGCCCCGCCACCCGTGCCGACCAACGGCGCGCACCTGGAGCAGCTGGCGACGTACGGGGCGCCCGACCGCGATCCGCGCATGCGGGTGGTGAGCGTCGCGCACCTGGCGCTGGCACCGGACCTTCCCGCCCCGCGCGCGGGCGGCGACGCGAACAGTGCCCGTTGGGCCCCGGTCGAGGAGCTTCTCGGTGAGGACGAGGCCGCCGAGGACGGGGGACCGGGGGCACTCGCCTTCGACCACGCCCGGATCCTCGCGGACGGAGTGGAGCGCGCCCGCTCCAAGATCGAGTACTCCTCCCTGGCCACGGCCTTCTGTCCGCCCGAGTTCACGGTCGGAGAGTTGCGCCGCGTCTACGAGGCGGTCTGGGGTGTGTCCCTCGACCCGCGCAACTTCCACCGCAAGGTGACCGGCACGCCCGGCTTCCTGGTCCCGGCCGGGGGCACCACGACGCGTCAGGGAGGGCGCCCCGCGCAGCTCTTCCGGGCAGGTGGGGCCACTCTTCTCAACCCGCCGATGCTGCGTCCCGAGGTATGAGAGCCGTGCGCATCCGGCACCCCTGGGCGTCAAACGTGCGCGGAAAGTCCGAAATGTAGCGTTATCTTGCTGCGGTAGCGCCGCCCTGCCGCGGAGCGGTGTCACCTACCGCGAGAGAAGCGATGCTCCAGGCAATCGGACTGACCAGCACTCCCCGCCGCGATCGCCCGCCCGCCGTGGACGATCTGACCTTCGAGGCCCGGCCGGGCGCCGTGACCGCACTCCTCGGCCCCCGGGGGTCCGGCAAGACCACGGCCCTCCGGCTCATGCTCGAACTCGAGCCGGGCCGTGGGGTCACCTACTTCCGGGGCCGGCCGCTGCACCGCATCGCCCATCCGCCTCGCGAGGTCGGCGTACTCCTCGGCGACGTCCCCGGACACCCGTCCCGCACCCTCCGAGGGCAGCTGCGGATGCTCTGCGCCGCCACGGGAGTTCCCGCCGCGCGGGCCGATGAACTGGTGCGGACCGTGGGGCTCACCGGTCTGGAACGTCGGCGGATCGGCACCCTCCCGATCGGTGCGGACCGTCGACTCGGGCTCGCCGCGGCCCTGTTGGGAACCCCTCACACCCTGCTGCTCGACGAGCCGGCCGCGGGGCTCTCCGTACCCGAGAGCGCGTGGCTCCACGAGCTGCTGCGCGCGCACGCCGCCGAGGGGGGAACCGTGCTGTACACCACGGAGGACCCCAAGGACGCGGCCGGCAACGCCGACCGTGTCGTCACCCTCGACGGCGGTCGGCTCGTCGCGGACCAGGACGCCGTCGAGTTCGCCCGCACCCGCCTGCGTCCCCGGGTCGTCGTCCGGACCCCGCACGCCGCGCGCCTGGCCGCGGCCGTCACCCAGGAGGCCAGAGCCGCCCGCCGTCCCGTCGAGGTGGTCGCCGAGGACGGCAATCGCCTCTCCGTCTACGGGAGCGACTGCGCGGCCGTCGGTGACACCGCCTTCCGGCACGGCGTACCGATCCACCGGCTCGCCGACGAGAGAGGAGGTGACGGTGGCGCCGCTGCCGGCCGAGGCAGCGGCGTTGCCGGGCAGGTGCGAAGCGCGCGGGAAGGCGAGGAGGCGGGGGCCCCCGAAAACCGTGCCGCCGCGTCGGCGGGTGCCGGGCAGCCGTCCGGGGCCACGGACCGGAAGGCCCAGGGCGGGAGGCGACCCGCTGCGCGTCGACCCGTGCGCTCGCCTCTGCGCCCGCTGCGGTACGAGCTCCACCGCCTCCTGGGCGTGCCCTCCACCCCGCTCGTCGTGGCCGCCGTCCTGCTCGTCTCCGTGACGCTCGCCCTGCTCCTCGGCCGCGGGGGCCGAGCCGAGCTGCCCGCCGTGGTCACCGGCTGGCCCCCGATCTCCCCGCTGCCGCCCGCGGCCCTCGGGGCCGGGCTGCTCGGGGCCTTCTCCTTCGGAGAGGAGTACCGCTATCCCGCACTCACCACGGGCCGCGGAGCCGTCCCCCGCAGACCGGGTCTGCTGCTCGCGAAGCTCGCCGTGGCCGCGGTCGTCGCCCTGGTGCTGGGGGCGCTCGTCGTGGGGGTCGACCTGGGGGTGCTGCGGTTCGTCTACGGCGCCGAGTTGGTTCCCGTACCACGGAACTGGCCGACCCTCTGCTCGAGTTGGCTGGGCCTGGTCGTCGGCTGCGCATGGGCGGGGGTGCTCGGCGCCGGGGTGTTCCGGGCCGCCGCGGCCGGGGTGGCGGCGGTGCTCGCGGTGCCCGTCGCCTTCGTTCCGCTGTTGCAGAAGGTACTGACGGGGCCATCGGTGCGATCGGCGGCCGGACTCCCGGCACGGCTGCGCGAGTTCGCCGGCCCGCAGTGGTCGCCGGCCCTGGATCGGTGGCTCGCGGGGGTGTTGCGGGTGGTCGGTCAGCCCGCAGGGGTGGCGCTCTCGTTGACGTTGACAGGGTTGCTCTGCGCCTATGTGTTCACCGGCCTTCGCCGTAAGGCCCGTTGGTGATCACTTGTTGATCGAATGGCTCCGGTTCCCCGTCAACTACCTTGAAATATGTCGCAAATGTCCGATTAATCGTCAATTGTGTAGCGAGTGCCGATCACCCTTTCGTGTGCTTTTCACCAAAGACCTCAAGGGCCACGGAGGCAACGCCGACAAAGGATGCGTGAGTACCCTTGCGCACACCATGATGACCGCCGCCCGCCCCGTCGACTCCGGCCTCGGCGCCCCGGGCGATCTCGACCGCTACCCCTACCCGGAGGCGCCCGCCGCCGGCCGTGTGAGCCCGCCCTCCTGGGAGGGCGTGGACACCGACCTGGGGCGCGTCGGCCGCCGGCCCGCCGGCAACCGAGGCCGCGGACTGCACGGGCAGCTCGTCCAGCAGCTCGGCCAGATGATCGTCTCCGGCGACCTCGGGGCCGACCGCCCGCTCGTCCCCGAGGAGATCGGCCAGCGGTTCGAGGTCTCGCGCACCGTCGTGCGCGAGTCGCTGCGCGTGCTGGAGGCAAAGGGGCTCGTCAGCGCCCGCCCGAACGTCGGTACGCGGGTCAGGCCCGTCAGCGACTGGAACCTCCTCGACCCCGACATCATCGAATGGCGCGCCTTCGGGCCGCAGCGCGACGACCAGCGCCGCGAGCTGAACGAGCTGCGGTGGACGATCGAGCCCCTGGCCGCCCGCCTGGCCGCCGGGCACGGCCGCGAGGACGTGCAGCAGCGCCTCGCCGACATGGTCGAGATCATGGGGCACGCGTTCGCCCAGGGCGACGGCATCACCTTCTCGCGGGCCGACGCGGAGTTCCACTCCCTCCTGATCCAGCTGGCCGGGAACCGCATGCTGGAGCACCTCTCCGGCATCGTCACCGCCGCCCTCCAGGTCTCCGGCGGTCCCGTCACCGGCTGCGACCGGCCGAGCGAGGCCTCCCTGGCCCACCATGCCCGGATCGTGGACGCGCTCGCCGCCGGCGACGCCCCCGGAGCCGAGAGCGCCATGCGGCAGCTGCTCACGGTCCACCCCGAGGTGGAGCGCGTCGTCCCCGCCCCTCGCGAACACTGACCCGCGGGCTGTGGCCGGGAGCGCGGAGGCGCGCGCACCGCGTGCCGCCGGGTTCCGGGCGCCACCCGGGACCCGGCAGGGTCTCCCCGGGCGGCACCCGGGGTCCGGCGGCGCGAATGTGCGGCGATCGCCCGCTCTGGCCGTTTCGCCGCAAATGAGGTGTGACTCGGGCCACGAAGATTGGGCGTAACACTCCTCCGAGCCGTGCGATGACCTAAGAGGTGACAGCCGAGGAAGGAATACAGCAGCCGACGGAGGCGCTGTGCAGTTCCCCGGTCCAGCCCGCGCCGTCGACACATTCCCCGTCGGCGGTCGTCGGCTCCAGCCCGATCCAGGGCGGGGCCGGAAGCCGTTTCCATCGTTCCGAGAGGTTGTTCGTGTCGGCCAGCACATCCCGTACGCTCCCGCCGGAGATCGCCGAGTCCGAGTCTGTGATGGCGCTCATCGAGCGGGGAAAGGCTGATGGGCAGATCGCCGGCGATGACGTGCGTCGGGCCTTCGAAGCCGACCAGATTCCGCCAACCCAGTGGAAGAATGTTCTGCGCAGCCTCAATCAGATCCTCGAGGAAGAGGGTGTGACGCTGATGGTCAGTGCAGCGGAGTCGCCGAAGCGCGCCCGCAAGAGCGTCGCAGCGAAGAGCCCGGCCAAGCGCACCGCCACCAAGACCGTCACTGCCAGGACGACCGTGACGAAGAGCACCGTCTCGGCCTCCACGGCCCCCGCGGCCGAGGGCACCGACCCGGCCGACGAGGCCGGATCCCCCGCCAAGAAGGCGGCCGCGAAGAAGACCGTCGCCAAGAAGGCGGTGGCCAAGAAGACCGTCGCCAAGAAGACGGCGGCCAAGAAGACCACGTCCAAGAAGGACGCCGACGAGCTCATCGAGGGCGAGGAGCTCCTCGAGGACGTCGCACCCGGCAAGGGCGACGACGAGGAGACCGAGGGCGAGAGCAAGGGCTTCGTCCTGTCCGACGAGGACGAGGACGACGCTCCGGCGCAGCAGGTCGCCGTCGCCGGTGCCACCGCCGACCCGGTCAAGGACTACCTCAAGCAGATCGGCAAGGTCCCGCTGCTCAACGCCGAGCAGGAGGTCGAGCTCGCCAAGCGCATCGAGGCCGGTCTGTTCGCCGAGGACAAGCTCGCGAACTCGGACAAGCTGGCTCCGAAGCTCAAGCGCGAGCTGGAGATCATCGCCGAGGACGGCCGCCGGGCCAAGAACCACCTCCTGGAGGCCAACCTCCGTCTGGTGGTCTCGCTGGCCAAGCGCTACACCGGCCGCGGCATGCTCTTCCTGGACCTGATCCAGGAAGGCAACCTGGGTCTGATCCGCGCCGTCGAGAAGTTCGACTACACCAAGGGCTACAAGTTCTCCACGTACGCCACCTGGTGGATCCGCCAGGCGATCACCCGCGCCATGGCCGACCAGGCCCGCACCATCCGTATCCCGGTGCACATGGTCGAGGTCATCAACAAGCTCGCGCGCGTGCAGCGCCAGATGCTCCAGGACCTGGGCCGTGAGCCCACTCCGGAGGAGCTGGCCAAGGAGCTCGACATGACCCCCGAGAAGGTCATCGAGGTCCAGAAGTACGGCCGTGAGCCGATCTCCCTCCACACCCCGCTGGGTGAGGACGGCGACAGCGAGTTCGGCGACCTCATCGAGGACTCCGAGGCGGTCGTGCCGGCCGACGCGGTCAGCTTCACGCTGCTCCAGGAGCAGCTGCACTCCGTCCTCGACACGCTCTCCGAGCGCGAGGCGGGTGTCGTCTCCATGCGCTTCGGTCTCACCGACGGCCAGCCGAAGACGCTGGACGAGATCGGCAAGGTCTACGGCGTGACGCGAGAGCGGATCCGCCAGATCGAGTCGAAGACGATGTCGAAGCTCCGTCACCCGTCGCGCTCGCAGGTCCTGCGCGACTACCTCGACTGATCCGTACGAGGTACACGGCGACACACGGAAGGGCCCGGTTCCCCGAGAGGGGGAGCCGGGCCCTCCGGCTTTGCCCGGGTGCACGGCGGGGACGCGTGCTGGACGCTGGGTGAACCGACATCACCCGAGAGTCAGGAGGCTCCATGCGTGGTTTCCTCACCCGAGCATTGACGGGCGCCCTGGGCCTGGCCGCCGCGGCGGCGGGGCACCTTGCCACCGCCGGTCCCGTGGCCGCCGACAGCGTCGTGGTGGGCGGACAGCCGGCCCGGATCAGGGACGCGCCGTGGGTCGTGGCGCTGTCCAGCCGTGACCGGTTCGGGGGTACGCGGGCGGGGCAGTTCTGCGGGGGCGTGGTCGTCGCGCCGACCAAGGTGCTCACGGCGGCCCACTGCCTGGGCCGTGAGGTGCTCGGCGGGGAGCCCTGGGAGGTGCGCGACTTCGTGGTCATCGCCGGTCGCGCTGCGCTGCGCGGTCAGGAGGGGGAGGAAGTCCGGATCTCCGACACCTGGATCAACCCCGACTACGACCCGACGAGCAACTCGGGCGACCTGGCCGTGCTGACACTGGTGAGCGCTCTTCCGCAGTCGTACGTGATCGGCGTCGCCCGGTCGGAAGACGCGGCGTACGCGCCCGGGACGGAGGCGGACGTCTACGGCTGGGGCGACACGACCGGGCACGGGGCCTACTCCTCCGCGCTGCGGACGGCGCGCGTCCAGGTGCTGCCGGACACGGCGTGCGAGCGGGCGTACCCGGGCGGTTTCGGTGTCCGCTACCAGCGCGGGACGATGCTGTGCGCGGGCGACCCGCAGGGAGGGAAGGACGCGTGCCAGGGAGACAGCGGGGGCCCGCTGGTGGCCAAGGGGCTCCTCGTCGGCCTCGTGTCCTGGGGCAGCGGCTGCGGGCAGGCGGAGAACCCGGGCGTCTACACGCGGGTCTCCGCGGTGCTCCCGGCGCACTTCTGACGCACGCCTCGAAGGACGGGCGCGGGTCCGCTCTGAATCCCGACGGGGACGGAGGACGCCGATTCCGCCGAGGACAGGGAGACGCCGATTTCGCTGGAGGCGGAAGGGCGTCGGGTACGAGAACGGGCGGTCACCCCCGCGAAACGCGTGGGGCGACCGCCCGTCGTCCGGTCAGCGACCGGCCCTGGGCTCGTCGTGGATGGCGTCAGGCGTGGTCTTCGCCCATCGTGCGGGCCGGCACGTCCGTGAGCCGGTCCGTCTCATCCTGTATCTCAACGGCGATCTTCTTGAGTTCCGGCTCGAACTTGCGTCCGTGGTGGGCGCAGAAGAGCAAGTCACCTCCGCTGGTCAGAACGACGCGCAGGTATGCCTGGGCGCCGCAGCGGTCGCAACGGTCAGCGGCCGTCAGGGGGCTCGCGGGGGTCAGAACAGTAGTCACGTCGCCTCTTCTCTAGCTCGACGAGCTGTCGTACCAGGGTCAACATCCAACCAGGCCGAAAACGTTCCCGCTCGTGGCTTTTCCTTGAAACTTCTTCCCAAGGTGGCTGTCTGCTGCCGGTTGGCGGCGAATGAGCCGTATTGCGTCGCTCTACGGATTTCGCGTTGCTTGTGTCGGTTAGCCCTCCCGGCGGGGATGCCGGTTGTTCATGAGGACGTGCCCGGAGCCTAAATGGTTCATGCCTGGAAGGGAACGTGATGTTCACGTCACCCCATCGAGGGATCGAACATCCATGCGAGGCTGGACTAGCATGAGGAATCGGGGAGGGTGGCGTTACAACGGCTCTACCAGGCATCGGTACCCTCTGAGCGGTGACCGACGCCGGGCCTTACCCCACCGGGCCAGATTTCAAATTCAGCGAGGAGCGAACCGCGTGACCGCCGAGACGTCCGTGCCGTCCAGTGCGCTGCTGACCGCAGACCGTGACGGTTCCAACTACACCGCTCGGCACCTGCTCGTACTCGAAGGGCTCGAAGCGGTCCGCAAGCGCCCCGGCATGTACATCGGGTCCACCGACAGTCGCGGCCTGATGCACTGCATCTGGGAGATCATCGACAACTCGGTCGACGAGGCCCTCGGTGGCTACTGCGACCACATCGAGGTCATCCTCCACGACGACGGCTCCGTCGAGGTCCGGGACAACGGCCGGGGCATCCCGGTCGACGTCGAGCCGAAGACCGGTCTCTCCGGCGTCGAGGTCGTCATGACCAAGCTGCACGCCGGCGGAAAGTTCGGCGGCGGGTCGTACGCGGCGTCCGGTGGTCTGCACGGCGTCGGCGCCTCCGTCGTCAACGCCCTGTCCGCCCGCCTCGACGTCGAGGTCGACCGGAACAGCGCGACCCACTCCATCTCCTTCCGCCGCGGCGTCCCCGGCATCTTCACCGAGCCGGGCCCCGACAGCCCCTTCGACCCGGCCAACGGCCTGATCAAGGGCAAGCGCGTCCCCAAGACGCGCACCGGCACGCGCGTCCGCTACTGGGCGGACCGGCAGATCTTCCTCAAGGACGCCAAGCTCTCCCTGGAGACGCTCCACCAGCGCGCCCGGCAGACCGCCTTCCTCGTCCCGGGCCTCACCATCGTCGTCCGCGACGAGCGGGACCTGGCCGGCGTCGGCAAGAGCGAGGAGACCTTCCGCTTCGACGGCGGCATCAGCGAGTTCTGCGAGTACCTCGCCCAGGACAAGGCAGTCTGCGACATCCAGCGCCTCACCGGGCAGGGCACCTTCAAGGAGACCGTCCCGGTCCTCGACGAGCGCGGCCACATGACCCCGACCGAGGTCACCCGCGAGCTCGCCGTCGACGTCGCCCTGCGCTGGGGCACCGGTTACGACGCCACGGTCAAGTCCTTCGTCAACATCATCGCCACCCCCAAGGGCGGCACCCACGTCTCGGGCTTCGAGCAGGCCGTCACCAAGACGGTGAACGAGGTGCTGCGCTCGGCCAAGATGCTGCGCGTCGCCGAGGACGACATCGTCAAGGACGACGCCCTGGAGGGGCTCACGGCCGTCGTGACGGTCCGCCTCGCCGAGCCGCAGTTCGAGGGGCAGACCAAGGAGATCCTCGGCACCTCCGCCGCCCGCCGGATCGTGGCCAACGTGGTGGCCAAGGAACTCAAGGCCTTCCTCACCTCCACCAAGCGGGACGCCAAGGCGCAGGCCCGCGCCGTGCTCGAGAAGGCCGTCGCCGCGGCGCGGACCCGGATCGCGGCCCGGCAGCACAAGGAGGCGCAGCGCAGGAAGACCGCGCTCGAGTCCTCCTCGCTGCCGGCCAAGCTCGCGGACTGCCGCAGCGACGACGTGGAGCGCAGCGAGCTCTTCATCGTCGAGGGAGACTCGGCCCTCGGCACGGCCAAGCTCGCCCGGAACAGCGAATTCCAGGCCCTGCTGCCGATCCGCGGAAAGATCCTCAACGTCCAGAAGTCGTCCGTCGCGGACATGCTGAAGAACGCCGAGTGCGGTGCGATCATCCAGGTCATAGGAGCGGGCTCGGGCCGCACCTTCGACATCGACGCCGCCCGGTACGGCAAGGTCATCATGATGACCGACGCCGACGTCGACGGCTCCCACATCCGCACCCTGCTGCTCACGCTCTTCCAGCGCTACATGCGGCCCATGGTCGAGCAGGGCCGGGTCTTCGCCGCGGTGCCGCCGCTGCACCGGATCGAGCTCGTCCAGCCCAAGAAGGGCCAGGACAAGTACGTCTACACGTACTCGGACAACGAGCTGCGGCAGACCCTGCTGGAGTTCCAGCGCAAGGGAGTCCGCTACAAGGACGCCATCCAGCGCTACAAGGGTCTGGGCGAGATGGACGCCGACCAGCTCGCGGAGACCACGATGGACCCGCGCCACCGCACCCTGCGCCGGATCAACATCGGCGACCTGGACGCGGCGGAGCAGGTCTTCGACCTCCTCATGGGCAACGACGTGGCGCCCCGCAAGGAGTTCATCACCGGCTCGGCGGCGACGCTCGACCGCTCGCGCATCGACGCCTGAGCGTCTCCACCCGTGGGTGGAGCTCCACGCTCCACCCACGGGCCGATCACATCGACGCCTACTCTCCGTAGCATCGAAGTGTCGGAGGGGGACGGACATGGGCGAGAAGCGCGATCCAGGGCTCGTGAGCACGAGTGCGAGTGCGAGTAGGGGCGGACGGGAGCGGACCGACAGGGGGCGTCCGCGCGGTGCTTTCTGGCGCTCCTGGCCCTCGCGGGAGGCACTCACCCGCGTCGGTGTGCCCCGGGGCCGGATCGTCCTCGACCACATCATGATCGTGGGCCTGAGCGTCCTGGTGGTGACCGGCTGCTACACCTCGGGCGCGTTCGACGGCTGGTACGCGCCCTTGCCCCCGCTGGGGTTCGGGCTGTGTGTGATCGTGGCGCTGCGGTATCACCACACGACCCTGGACCACCGCCTGGCGGCCTCGCTGGGACTGCTCGCGGTGATCGCGCTCTGCGGCCTCGGAGCCTATGCGGCGGGCGCCCCGACCCCCGCGACGGTGATCTGGATCGTCGTCTCGGTCATGGCGATGGAGAGACTGCCGCTCCCCGCGGGACTGGCCACCGTGGCGGTCCTCGTGCCCGGGTTCGTGGAGGCCGACGAGACGGGGATCGTCGGGGCCGGTCTCACCACGGCGGCCGTACTGCTCGCCGGCTACTCGCTCCGGCTGGACGCCGAGGCACGGGGGGCCGGGTTCCAACTGCTCGCCCAGGAAAGGCTCGCCCGGGAGGCGGAGGCCGCCTCGGCGGCGCTCGCCGAACGGGCCAGGATCGCCCGGGAGATACATGACGTGCTCGCGCACAGCCTCTCCGCCCAGATGGTGCACCTGGAGGTCGCACGGCTCCAGATCGAGGCCGGAGCGGACCGCTCGGAGATCCTCAAGCTCGTGACCTCGGCCCGTTCCATGGCCAGAGAGGGGCTCGCCGAGACCCGTCACGCGCTCTCGGCCCTGCGCGGGGACATGGCGCCGGTCGAGGACTACCTGCGGGAGTTGGCGCGGGAGGACCGTGCCGAGGTCGATGTCACCGGCGAGCGCCGGGACCTGCCCGCCGAGGCCTCGCAGGCGGTGCGGCGGGTCGCGCAGGAGGCCCTCACCAATATCCGCAAGCACGCGCCGGGTGCCCGGGCCAGGATCCGGTTCGCCTACGGGACGGACGAGGTCTCCCTGGAGATACGAGACTCCGGGCCGCCTCGGGCGGTCGACGGCGCACCAGGGGCGGAGGAGCTGGGGTCCTCAGGCTCCGGGTACGGACTGCTCGGCATGAGAGAGCGGGCCGAACTGCTCGGCGGCAGCCTGGACGCGGGGCCTGAGGGACCCGGGTTCACGGTGCGGCTGCGGGTGCCGGCGTGAGCGCCGCGAACGGCGACCGGGTCGTACGAGTCGTCGTCGCCGACGACCAGGCCGTCGTGCGGGAGGGGATCGTGATGCTGCTGGGCCTGCTTCCCGGGATCGAGGTCATCGGGGCGGCCCGGGACGGGGAGGAGGCGGTTGCGCTCACCGCCGAGCTCGCTCCCGACGTCGTTCTGATGGATCTGCGGATGCCCCGCTGCGACGGCGTCGAGGCCACTCGTCGGATTCGCGACCGGCACCCCGGGACGGAGGTCGTCGTGCTCACCACCTACGCCGACGACGACTCGTTGTTCCCGGCGCTGAGGGCCGGGGCGCGCGGTTACCTCACCAAGGACGCCGGCGGGGAGGAGATCGAGCGGGCCGTTCGGGACGTGATCGACGGGCGGGCCGGGCTCTCCCCCTCCGTGCAGCGGCGGCTCCTCGAGCGGCTGATCGACCGGGAGGACCAGGACGACCGGGAGGGCCAGGGTGACCGGGAGGGGCAGGGCGAACGGGCCGGTCGGACTGGTCCTGGGACCGGGACCGGGCCCAGGGCCGGGTCCGGGCCGCGGTCGGTGACGGGCGGGGGCCCTGGGGCGGCGCCGGGGACGGGCGGCTCGTCCGGACCGTACGCCGACGGGCTGACCGAGCGGGAGACGGAGGTGCTCGCGCTGGTCGCGGACGGCCTGTCCAACTCGGAGATCGCGGGGCGGCTGCGGATCTCCACGGCCACGGTGAAGACCCATATCAACAACCTCTTCGCCAAGACCGGGGTGCGCGACCGTGCCCAGGCCGTGCGGTACGCATATCAGCACGGTCTGGTCAGGGCGCCTGGGAGAAGAGTCACCTGATGGGGTGAAGAGAGGGGGGAGAAGAGTCCGGGATGTTCCCGCTCTGTCCATCCTTGGGCACGCGGCCGAAACGGTTCGCTGACAAGGAGAGTTGGTCGGTGGAGCAGGTGGACAGGCAAGAGGGGCGCGACGTTACGGCGATGGCGGTCGACGACCCCTGGCACGACGCGACGGCTTCCGGTTGGAGCGGGGAGGCAACGGCCGGGGTGCCCGGAGACGGTCGCCCCGACGCGGTGCCGAGGCAGCGGGTCCACAGCGCGGCGGAGATCTATCTGGAAGTCCAGCGGAGTCCCGCTTTCCAGGAAGTGCGGGGCCGCTACCGCCGGTTCGTCTTCCCTGCCACCCTGGCGTTCCTCCTGTGGTACCTCGCCTATGTGGTGGCGGCGACCGTCGCACCCGGGCTGATGGCGCGGCCGGTGGCCGGAGCGGTCAACGTGGCGATGGTCGCGGGGCTCGGACAGTTCCTCACCACCTTCCTGCTGACCTGGGCGTACGCGCGCCATGCGCGGCTGCGCAGGGATCGGGCCGCGCTGGAACTGCGCTGGGACACGCAGGAGATGACCCGAGGGGTGGTGCAGCCGTGATCGGAAGCCACCAGACCCTGGCGCTCGTGCTGTTCAGCGTGTTCGTCGCCGTGACCCTGGGGATCACTACCTGGGTGAGCCGCCACCGCCACGGTTCGGCGGAGGAGTTCTACGCCGGAGGGCGACTGTTCTCCCCTCTGGAGAACGGGTTCGCCATCGCCGGGGACTACATGTCCGCGGCCTCCTTCCTGGGCATCTCCGGGCTGATCGCGCTCTACGGCTACGACGGCATGCTGTACTCCGTCGGCTTCCTCGTCGCCTGGCTGCTCGTGCTCCTGCTGGTCGCCGAACTGGTGCGCAACTGCGGGCGGTTCACGCTGGCCGACGTCGTCGCCGCGCGGATGGCGGAGCGGCCGGTGCGGATCGCCGCCGGAACGTCCTCGGTGGCCGTCTCCGTGCTGTACCTCGTGGCCCAGATGGTGGGCGCGGGGAGCCTGGTGGCGCTGCTGCTCGGCGGTTCCAGCGAGGCCGCGCGTTCGTGGACGGTGATCGGCGTGGGCGCGCTGATGGTGATCTACGTGACGCTCGGCGGCATGCGGGCCACCACGTGGATCCAGATCGTCAAGGCGGTCCTGCTCATGGCGGGCACGATCGCGCTCACCGTCCTCGTCCTGATCCGGTTCCACGGCGACGTGAACAGCCTGCTCTCCACCGCGGCCGAGCGCAGCGGGCACGGCCTGGGCTTCCTCGCGCCCGGGCTGCGCTACGGCGGGGACTGGACGGCCCGCCTCGACTTCATCAGCCTCGGACTCGCCCTCGTCCTGGGCACGGCGGGGCTGCCGCACATCCTGTCGCGCTTCTACACCGTGCCGACCGCCCGTGCCGCCCGTCGCTCCGTCGTCTGGTCCATCGGGCTCATCGGCAGCTTCTACCTGATGACCATCGTGCTCGGCTTCGGCGCGGCCGCGCTGATCGGCCCCGACGAGGTCCGTGCGTCCAACGCCTCCGGGAACACCGCCGTGCCGCTGCTCGCCCTCGACCTCGGCGGCGGCGCGGGCTCCACCGGCGGCATCGTGCTCTTCGCGGTCGTCGCCGCCGTCGCCTTCGCGACCATCCTCGCCGTCGTCGCGGGGATCACGCTGGCCTCCTCGGCCTCCGTCGCCCACGACCTGTACACCTCGCTGCGCCGTCGGCACGCGAAGCAGTACAGCGAGGTGGCCGTGGCCAGGGTCGCCGCCGCCGGGATCGGGGCCGCCGCCATCGGCCTCGGACTGCTCGCCCGCGATCTCAACGTGGCCTTCCTCGTCGGCCTGGCCTTCGCGGTCGCGGCCTCCGCCAATCTGCCGGTGCTGCTCTACTCGCTGTTCTGGCGGAAGTTCACCACCCGGGGCGCGGTCTGGTCGGTGTACGGCGGTCTGATTCCCGCGGTGCTGCTCGTCCTGGTCTCCCCGGTCGTCTCGGGCAGCCCGGAATCGCTGTTCCCAAGCGTCGACTTCCACCTCTTCCCGCTGCAGAACCCGGGAGCGGTCTCCATCCCGCTCGGCTTCCTGGCCGGATGGATCGGTACGGCCACCTCGCCCGAACCGCCCGACGAGGCCCGGCACGCGGAGACCGAGGTGCGCTCTCTGACGGGCGCGGGTGCCGTCTGACCGCCCCGGGCGGGGCGTCAGCCGGTGGACGGTGAGCTCGCCCAGGCGTACCGGTGCTCGGGGCGGCCCGTCTCGCCGTACCGGAGGGAGAGGCGGACCCGGCCGGTGCGTTCCAGGAGCTTGAGATAGCGCTGTGCGGTCTGGCGGCTGACGCCGGCCCGCTCGGCGATCTCCTGCGCGGACAGCGGGCCGTCGGCGGCGAGCAGTACCTGCCGGACCACCTCGGCCGTGGTGGGGGAGTGGCCCTTGGGCAGGTCGGGCGTCACGGCGCCCGCCGACAGGGCCCCGAAGATCCGGTCCACCTCGGCCTGCTCGGCCTCGCCGCCGGTCTCCAGGGCGCGGCGGAGCTTCGCGTACGCCTCCAGCTTGGCGCGGAGCCCGGCGAAGTTGAACGGCTTGACCAGGTACTGCAGTGCCCCGTGCCGCATCGCCGACTGCACGGTGGCCACGTCACGGGCCGCCGTCACCATGATCACGTCGCACTGGTGGCCGCGTGCGCGGAGTTCGCGTACCGCCGCGAGCCCGTTCTCGTCGGGCAGGTAGTGGTCCAGGAGGATCAGGTCGACCGGCTGTGCGTCCAGGGCGGCGAGCGCCTCGGCGGTCGAGTGGGCGAGGGCGACGACCCGGAAGCCGGGCACCTTGGCGACGTAGGCGGCGTTGATCCGCGCGACCAGCACGTCGTCGTCCACCACGAGTACGTCGATCATCGCGCCTCCTCGGAGGACGCCGGGGAGAGGGACGCCGGGCCGGAGGACGCCGGGGCGGAGGACTCCGGGCCGGTGGACTTCGGGTCGGCGGATTCCGGTTCGGTCAGGGCGTCCGGGAGGACGACCGTGAACACGGCGCCGCTCTCGGCGCCGTCGGCCACCTCGGCGGTGCCGCCCCGGCGCTCGGCGAGCCGGCGCACCAGGGCGAGGCCGAGCCCGCGCTTGCCGTGGGACGGCAGCGCCTTCGTCGTCCAGCCCTCGGTGAAGATCAGCTCGCGGCGGTCCTCCGGGACGCCCGGGCCGCTGTCCGAGACCCGCAGCACCACCGTACGGCCCTCGGCGCGGAAGGAGGCCTCGATGCGGGCGCCGGGGGTGCCGGCGACGGCGTCCAGGGCGTTGTCGACCAGGTTGCCGACGACGGTAACCAGCTCGCGAGGGTCGACGAGCCGGTCCGGCAGCAGGGAGTCGGGCGCGAGCCGCAGCGAGACGCCCCGCTCGGCGGCGACGGTCGCCTTCCCGACCAGGAGCGCGGCGAGGAGCGGGTCGTGGACCTTCTCCGTGACCTGCTCGGCGGTGGCCCGGTGCACGCCGACCACCTCCGTGACGAACTCGACCGCCTCCTCGTGCATCTCCAGCTCCAGGAGACCGAGGAGGGTGTGCAGCCGGTTGGCGTGCTCGTGGTCCTGGGCGCGGAGCGCGTCGATCAGGCCCCGGGTGGAGTCGAGCTCGCGTCCGAGGCGTTCCAGTTCGGTGCGGTCGCGGAGGGTCGCCACCGCGCCGCCGTCGTCCGTGGGCATCCGGTTGGCGATCAGCACCCGGTGCCCCCGGACGGTGAGCAGGTCCTCGCCGGTGACCCGGCCCGCGAGGACGTCGGCGGTGCGTCCGGCGCCGAGGACCTCGTCGAGCGGCCGGCCCGCCGCCTCGGGGCCGAGGCCGAGGAGGCGCTGCGCCTCGTCGTTCATGAGTCGTACGGACCCGTTCCGGTCGAGGGCCACGACGCCCTCGCGGATGCCGTGCAGCATGGCCTCGCGCTCGGCGAGCAGGGCGGAGATGTCGGAGAAGGCCAGGTCGTGGGTCTGCCGCTGGAGCCGCCGGGAGATCAGGTAGGCCGCGAGCGCCCCGGCCGCGAGCGCGCCGCCCGCGTAGGCGAGGAGGCCGGGGATGGCGGCCAGGAGCCGGTCGCGGACGCTGTCGTACTCGATGCCGACGGAGACCGCGCCGACGATCCGCCCGTCGGCGTCCCGCAGCGGCACCTTGCCGCGTGCCGAGCGGCCCAGGGTGCCGCTGTCGATCTCCATCACCTCGTGACCGGCGAGGGCGCTGCTCGGGTCCGTGGAGACGACCCTGCCGATCTCGGCGGGGTCGGGGTGCGACCAGCGCACCCCGTGGGTGTCCATGACCACGATGTACTCGGCGCCCGTGGAGGTCCTGATCCGCTCCGCCTCGGTCTGGACCGGGCCCCGCGCGGACGGCGGGCTGCCGGTGAGGTCCGCGGCGAGCCGGGGCGACGCGGTGGTCCCGGCGATGGCCAGGGCCCGCCGCATGGCCTGGTCGTCGAGCTGGGCGCTCAGCGGGGCGAGGAAGAGGCCGGTGGCGAGGACGGTCACACCGGCCGCGACGGCCAGCTGCATCAGCAGGACCTGCGAGAACACCCGCTGCGGCCACCCGAACCGTCGACGGCGCGCCTGGGGGCGCGGGGGGCCGGTCTGTGCGGGGCTCATGCCGGAAACGGTAAGGGGACGCGGCCCGGGACCGGAAATGGTGACGGAACGGACGCCTATTCTGGGGGTTTCCCACACCCGTGGGACTCGAAGGAATCGGAGGCACGTCCCTTGAGCACGCAGCAGATCCCCGTCGTCGTCCTGGCCGGGTTTCTCGGAGCCGGGAAGACCACGCTCCTCAACCACCTGCTGCGCAGCGCCCGGGGCACCCGGATCGGAGTCATGGTCAACGACTTCGGTGACATCGGCATCGACGCGATGACCGTCGCCGGCCAGGTCGGCTCCACCGTCTCCCTCGGCAACGGCTGCCTGTGCTGCGCCGTCGACGCCGGCGAGCTCGACGAGTACCTGGAGGTCCTGACCCGGCCCGAGTCCCGGCTCGACGTGATCGTGATCGAGGCGAGCGGGCTCGCGGAGCCGGAGGAGCTGGTCCGCATGGTGCTCGCCAGCGAGAACGAGCGGGTCGTGTACGGAGGGCTCGTCCAGGTCGTCGACGCGTCCGAGTTCGCGGCCACCCGGCAGCGGCACCCCGGGACCGACCGGCATCTCGGCCTCGCCGACCTCGTCGTCGTCAACAAGGCGGACCGGGTGGCCGCGGACGAGCTGCGGAGCGTCCGGGAGACGGTGGCCGCACTCGCCGGGCGAGCCGCCGTGGTCGAGGCCTCCCACGGGCGCGTCGACCCGGAGCTGCTCTTCGACCGGGTCGTACCGGAGGGCGAGATCGAGGGCCAGATGTCGATCGAGGACATCCTGTACGGCTCCGAGGACGCCGACGACGCCCACCCGCACGCGGCCTACGAGAGCCTCTCGGTGACGGCCACGACGCCGCTGCACCCGCGCCGCCTCATGGCCTTCCTCGACTCGCGCCCCGAGGGCCTCTACCGGATCAAGGGCTTCGTCGACCTCGGCCCCGCAGATCCGGCCAACCGCTACGGCGTGCACGCGGTCGGCCGCTTCCTGCGCTTCTACCCCGAGCCCTGGCCCGCCGGCGAGGAGCGCCTCACCCAGCTCGTCCTGATCGGCTCCGGCATCGACACGCCCGCCCTGCGCAAGGAGCTCGCCGCCTGCGAGCTGAACGGCCCGCAGGACGCCCCCGACGAGCACGGCATGTGGGGCGTCCTGCGGTACGTACAGCGGACGGAGGAGGAGCCGGACGAGTCCTAGGACCCGTCCGGCCCGAGCCGCGGGCGGGTCCTAGCTCGCCGGGCCCGCCACCACGTCGACCGGCTTCGCCAGGGGCGTGCCCGAGCCGTCGCGGCGGGGGTCCGCCTCGGGCAGCTCCACCGGGGTGCCGGTCTTCTGGGCGGCGCGGGCCGGGGTGGCGCCCGCCCAGGCGAAGGTCAGGACGTCCTCGCCCTTCAGGAAGCGCTGGCAGCGGACACCGCCGGTCGCGCGGCCCTTGCGCGGGTACTGGTCGAAGGGGGTCAGCTTCGCCGACGTGCCCGTCGAGGAGTCCAGGGTGCCCGTGGAGCCCGCGACGGTGAAGACCACGGCGTCGGCCGCCGGGTCGACGGCCGTGAACGAGATCACCTCGGCGCCCGCGGCGAGCTTGATGCCCGCCATGCCGCCCGCCGGACGGCCCTGGGGCCGCACCTGCGAGGCCTGGTAGCGCAGCAGCTGGGCGTCGGAGGTGATGAACACCAGGTCCTCCTCGCCCGTCTGCAGCTCCGTCGCGCCGACGATCCGGTCACCCTCCTTGAGGGTGATGACCTCCAGCTCGTCCTTGTTCGCCGGGTAGTCCGGCACCACGCGCTTCACCACGCCCTGCAGCGTGCCGAGGGCGAGGCCCGGCGAGGACTCCTCGAGCGTGGTCAGGCAGACCACCGTCTCGTCCGCCTCCAGGGAGAGGAACTCCGACAGCGGTGCGCCGCCCGCCAGGTTCGGGGTGCTCGCGGTGTCCGGGAGCTGCGGCAGGTCGATCACGGGGAGGCGCAGCAGCCGGCCGGCCGAGGTCACCACGCCGACGTCACCGCGCTGGGTGGCCGCGACCACCGAGACGATCACGTCGTGCTTGGACCGCTTGCCGTCCTCCGCGGGCGGGAGGTGCTCGGTCACCGTCCGGGCCAGCAGGCCCGTCGAGGAGAGCAGCACCCGGCACGGGTCGTCCGCGACCTCCAGGGACACGGCCGCGACGGGCGCGCCCGCCGACTCCAGGAGGACCGTCCGCCGGTCCGTGGCGAACTTCTTGGCGACGGCCGCCAGCTCCGCCGAGACCAGCTTGCGCAGCTCCGCGTCGGAGTCGAGGATCCCGGTCAGCTCGTCGATCTCGCCGTTGAGCCGGTCGCGCTCGGTCTCCAGCTCCAGGCGGTCGAACTTGGTGAGGCGGCGCAGCGGGGTGTCCAGGATGTACTGCGTCTGGATCTCGCTCAGCGAGAAGCGCTCCATCAGGCGCTCCTTGGCCTGGGCGGAGTTCTCGCTCTCCCGGATGATCCGGATGACCTCGTCGATGTCGAGCAGCGCGACGAGGAGGCCCTCGACCAGGTGGAGCCGGTCGCGCTTCTTGGTGCGGCGGAACTCGGAGCGGCGCCGGACCACCTCGAAGCGGTGGTCGAGGTAGACCTCCAGGAGCTCCTTGAGGCCGAGGGTCAGCGGCTGCCCGTCGACCAGCGCCACGTTGTTGATGCCGAAGGACTCCTCCATCGGCGTCAGCTTGTAGAGCTGCTCCAGGACCGCCTCGGGCACGAAGCCGTTCTTGATCTCGATGACCAGACGCAGGCCGTGGCTGCGGTCGGTGAGGTCCTTGACGTCCGCGATGCCCTGGAGCTTCTTGGAGCCGACCAGGTCCTTGATCTTGGAGACGACCTTCTCGGGGCCCACCGTGAAGGGCAGCTCCGTCACGACGATGCCCTTGCGGCGCGCCGTCACGGTCTCCACGGTCGCGGTGGCGCGGATCTTGAAGGAGCCGCGGCCCGACTCGTACGCGTCCTTGATGCCGGAGAGGCCGACGATCCGGCCGCCGGTCGGCAGGTCGGGGCCGGGCACGAAGCGCATCAGCGTCTCGAGGTCGGCGTTCGGGTGGCGGATCAGGTGGCGGGCGGCCGCGACGACCTCGCCGAGGTTGTGCGGGGGCATGTTCGTCGCCATGCCGACCGCGATCCCGGACGCGCCGTTGACCAGCAGGTTCGGGTAGGCGGCGGGGAGCGCCACCGGTTCCTGCTCCTGGCCGTCGTAGTTCGGCGCGAAGTCGACCGTGTCCTCGTCGATGGACTCGGTCATGAGGAGCGCGGCCGGGGCCATCCGCGACTCGGTGTACCGCATGGCGGCCGGCGGGTCGTCGTTGCCCAGGGAGCCGAAGTTCCCGTGGCCGTCGACGAGGGGGAGACGCATGGAGAAGGGCTGTGCCATGCGGACCATCGCGTCGTAGATCGACGCGTCGCCGTGCGGGTGGAGTTTGCCCATCACCTCGCCGACGACGCGGGCGCACTTGACGAAGCCGCGGTCGGGGCGGAGCCCCATCTCGCCCATCTGGTAGACGATGCGCCGCTGGACGGGCTTCATGCCGTCGCGGGCGTCGGGGAGGGCGCGCGAGTAGATCACCGAGTACGCGTACTCGAGGAAGGAGCCCTGCATCTCGTCGACGACGTCGATGTCGAGGATTCGCTCCTCGAACGCGTCGTCCGGCGGCGGTGTCTTCGTGCTGCGGCGGGCCATCGCGGCTGCGGCTCCTTCACCAACAAGGTTGATCTGACGCGGACCATTGTGGACCGTGCCACCGACAACGCCGACCGCGACCCGGAAGAGGGACATCACGAAGGGTCGGGAACTTCGCCAGGTGTCGGCGCGCTTGCATACAGTGGCAGGACTTTTTCACATCGCGATCGAAGGGACGTACATGCCCATGGGTCACACGGCCACGGCCGAGGCCGGCTCCGGCGGCCTGACAGCGACCGAGCACCGGTTGGCGAACGGCCTGCGCGTGGTGCTCTCCGAGGACCACCTGACCCCGGTCGCCGCGGTCTGCCTCTGGTACGACGTCGGCTCGCGCCACGAGGTCAAGGGCCGCACGGGCCTCGCCCACCTCTTCGAGCACCTGATGTTCCAGGGCTCGAAGCAGGTCCACGGGAACGGCCACTTCGAGCTGGTGCAGGGCGCCGGCGGCTCGCTCAACGGCACGACGAGCTTCGAGCGCACCAACTACTTCGAGACCATGCCCACGCACCAGCTGGAGCTCGCGCTCTGGCTGGAGGCCGACCGCATGGGCTCGCTGCTCGCCGCCCTGGACGACGAGTCCATGGAGAACCAGCGGGACGTCGTCAAGAACGAGCGCCGCCAGCGCTACGACAACGTGCCGTACGGCACGGCCTTCGAGAAGCTGACCGCCCTCGCCTACCCGGAGGGCCACCCCTACCACCACACGCCGATCGGCTCCATGGCCGACCTGGACGCGGCCACCCTGGAGGACGCGCGGAACTTCTTCCGCACGTACTACGCCCCGAACAACGCGGTGCTGTCCGTCGTCGGCGACATCGACCCGGCGCAGACGCTCGCGTGGGTCGAGAAGTACTTCGGCTCCATCCCGGCCCACGACGGCAAGCCCGAGCCGCGCTCCGGCGACCTGCCCGAGGTCATCGGCGAGCAGCTGCGCGAGGTCGTCGAGGAGGAGGTCCCGGCGCGTGCGCTGATGGCCGCCTACCGGCTGCCGCACGACGGCACGCGCGAGTGCGACGCCGCCGACCTGGCCCTGACGGTCCTGGGCGGCGGGGAGTCCTCCCGGCTGCACAACCGCCTGGTCCGCCGCGACCGTACGGCCGTCGCCGCGGGCTTCGGCCTGCTGCGGCTCGCCGGGGCGCCCTCGCTGGGCTGGCTGGACGTCAAGACCTCCGGGGGCGTCGAGGTCCCGCGGATCGAGGCGGCCGTCGACGAGGAGCTGGCCCGGTTCGCCGAGGAGGGCCCCACGCCCGAGGAGATGGAGCGCGCGCAGGCCCAGTTGGAGCGGGAGTGGCTGGACCGGCTCGGGACCGTCGCCGGTCGCGCCGACGAACTGTGCCGGTTCGCCGTGCTGTTCGGCGACCCGCAGCTCGCCCTGACCGCCGTCGACCGCGTCCTGGCCGTCACCGCCGAGGAGGTGCGGGCGGTCGCCGCGGCCAAGCTGCGTCCCGACAACCGCGCGGTGCTCGTCTACGAGCCCCTGGCGACCGAGCAGAGCGAGAACGCCGACGGCGACGAGGAAGAGGGAGCGGACCAGTGACCGACGCTGCCGTGTCTTTGACCAGCATGGACTTCCATCCGCAGCCCCGGCCGGGCGCAGCCAGGCCGTGGGCCTTCCCGGCCCCGGACCGCGGGAAGCTGGACAACGGTCTGACCGTGCTCACCAGCCACCGCCCCGGCCAGCAGGTCGTCGCCGTGGAGATCTTCCTGCCGGCCCCGCTGGACGCCGAGCCCGCCGGTCTCGACGGTGTCGCCACCATCATGGCCCGCGCGCTCTCCGAGGGCACCGACCAGCACAGCGCCGAGGAGTTCGCGGCCGAGCTGGAGCGCTGCGGCGCCACGCTCGACGCGCACGCCGACCACCCGGGCGTACGGGTCTCCCTGGAGGTCCCGGTCTCCCGGCTGCCCAAGGCGCTCGGCCTGCTCGCCGAGGCCCTGATCGCCCCGGCGTTCCTGGAGACCGAGATCGAGCGCCTGGTGCGCAACCGTCTCGACGAGATCCCGCACGAGACGGCCAACCCGGCGCGCCGCGCGGCCAAGCAGCTCTCCAAGGAGCTGTTCCCGGCGGAGTCCCGGATGTCCCGGCCGCGCCAGGGCACCGAGGAGACCGTCGCCGCGATCGACGCCGCCGCCGTCCGCGCCTTCTTCGACGCATACGTCCGGCCGGGCACGGCCACCGCGGTGGTCGTCGGCGACCTGACCGGGGTCGACCTCGACAAGGTCCTCGCCGAGACGCTGGGCGCCTGGACCGGTGAGCCGGCCGAGCCCCTCCCGATGCCGCCGATCACCGCCGACGACACCGGACGGGTCGTCATCGTGGACCGCCCCGGCGCCGTCCAGACGCAGCTGCTGATCGGCCGGATCGGCCCCGACCGGCACGACCGCGTCTGGGCGGCCCAGGTCCTCGGCACGTACTGCCTCGGCGGCACCCTGACCTCCCGTCTGGACCGGGTCCTGCGCGAGGAGAAGGGCTACACGTACGGCGTGCGGGCCTTCGGCCAGGTGCTCCGCTCGGACGCCGAGGGGAACGGCGCCGCGATGCTCGCCATCAGCGGATCCGTCGACACCCCCAACACGGGCCCGGCTCTCGAGGACCTGTGGAAGGTGCTGCGCACCCTCGCCGCCGAGGGCCTCACCGACGCGGAGCGCGAGACCGCCGTGCAGAACCTCGTCGGGGTGGCGCCCCTCAAGTACGAGACGGCCGCCTCGGTCGCCGGGACGCTCGCCGACCAGGTCGAGCAGCACCTCCCGGACGACTTCCAGGCCCAGTTGTACGCGCGCCTGGCCGAGACCGGCACCGTCGAGGCGACGGCCGCCGTGGTCAGCGCCTTCCCGGTGGACCGGCTCGTCACCGTGCTCGTCGGTGACGCGGCGCAGATCGCGGAGCCGGTGCGTGCGCTCGGCATCGGTGAAGTGACCGTCGTGACGGGCTGATTCCGGCTCCGAGGCGACAACGGGAGGGCCCCGACGGCATAGTTCGTCGGGGTCCTCCGCTTTGTCCGTATTGGGATCAAGGGTGATCGTTTGCCCTGTGGCATGTCTTACAAAAGTCGTGTCCGGTTGGTGATTGAAAGACGATCCGCATAGCGTCGGGGCGGCTGTTCGTCAGTTGCACGTGCCGCAACCGCGGCATCGGACAGTCATCGCCGAGTCCCCGTCAGGCGCGAGCCTGGGGAGCCGGGGACCCGCACGCAGTCCCTGGGGTGAATCGGGCGCCTTCGTCTCGTACGGAGGGGCTCGTAGGAGACCTTCCTGCTCCGAACCCGTCAGCTAACCCGGTAGGCGAGAAGGAAGGAAAGGATCAGCCCTTACATGGCGTTCACCCGTGCCACCGGGAAGCATCGTGCTCCGAGCCGGATGGCGCGCCGCAGCGCGGGCATCGCCGGCGCCGCGACGCTCGCCACCACCGGCGTCATCGGAACCCTCGCCTCCCCGGCGCTCGCCGCCGACACGGACCACCGCTCCGTCGAGGACACCGGTCTCACCCAGGTGATCACCGAGGACTCCCTCGTCGACCGGATCAACGCCCAGGCCGCCGCCCAGGAGCAGGAGGCCGACGAGGCCATCGCCAAGGCGAAGGTCCAGGCCGAGGCGAAGCGCAAGGCCGAGGCCCGCGCCAAGGAGATCCGCCTGGAGCGCGAGCGCGCCGCCCGCGAGGCCGAGCGCCGCCGCCTGGCCTCCTTCCAGCTTCCCGTCGCCGGCTCGTACGTCTCCACCGGCTACAAGACCGGCGGCTCGCTCTGGTCCTCCGGCAGCCACTCCGGCGTCGACTTCCACGCCGCCTACGGCACCCGGGTCGTCTCCGTCGGCTCCGGCACCGTCGTCGAGGCCGGCTGGGGCGGCGCGTACGGCAACAACATCGTCATCCGGATGAACGACGGCACGTACACCCAGTACGGGCACCTCTCCTCCATCGGGGTCTACGTCGGCCAGACCGTCGAGCCGGGCCAGCAGATAGGCATCTCGGGCTCGACCGGCAACTCCACCGGGCCGCACCTCCACTTCGAGGCGCGCACGAGCCCCGAGTACGGCTCGGACATCAACCCGATCGCGTACCTCCGCGCCCGCGGCGTCAACGTCTGATCCCGCCCGCCGCGCACCGCGTCGCAAAAGCCCCGGCTCGTACTGAGCCGGGGCTTTTCGCTGACCGGAAGACGGCCATGGATTCCGTCGGGGCATCGGAAATTCCGGCGTGCTGCAATAGAGTCGAAGATCGGCGCAGAACAGGCGCCGCTCGAATTGTCTCGCGCGCACCAAGGCGGAGGTCGGACATGCGCATTCCCGCGCATTCGGTATGCACGGCGATCCGGGACGACATCGTCTCCGGCGTGTTCGAGTGGGGTGCTCGGCTGACCGAGGAGCAACTCGCCCGCCGGTACGGGGTCTCCCGGGTCCCGGTCCGCGAGGCGCTGCGCACCCTGGAGTCCGAGGGCTTCGTCGTCACCCGCCGTCACGCGGGCGCCCAGGTCGCGGAGCCGACCGAGCAGGAGGCCGCCGATCTCCTCGACATGCGGGCGCTGCTCGAACCGCTGGGCGCCGCCCGGGCCGCGCAGCGGCGCACCGAGGCGCACCTCAAGGTGCTGCGCGGCCTGGTCAGGCTGGGGCAGGAGCGGGCCAGGCGCGGCCAGGGCGAGGACCTGCGCTCGCTCGGAGGCTGGTTCCACGAGACCCTGGCGCAGGCCTCCGGGAGCCCGGCCCTCACGGCGCTGCTCACCCAGCTGCGGCACAAGATCGCCTGGACGCACGTCGTGGAGCAGCCCGTCCAGCCGGTGGAGGCCTGGGCGGAGCACGGCGCGATCGTGGACGCAGTGGCGCGCGGCGACGCCGAGCGGGCGCGGGCGCTGACCGCGCTGCACGCGGAGCGCTCACTGCCGCTGCACCGGCTGAAGAATCCGGGGCGCGGCCGTGTGAGGGTCCCGCAACATCCCGTCAACACGACGAGTGCCCGGAATTAACACGCGCGCCGTATAAAGACAAAAGGCATTCGGGCCGGGTTTTCGTGCTGCCCGGAAACGTGTCTTTCTCTGTCGGGAACAGGGTCAGGGAAAGCGAATGGCCGTGGGCGGGGGGATTAGGACCGGCCCCGGCCTTGGTAGGGCGGGGGGGCCGGGGGAGACCGTGT
>NZ_JBEXSZ010000066.1:0-42827 GCF_040613865.1 Streptomyces sp. NPDC006197
AACTCCCCCTTCTGAATTGACCCCGACTCAACTATGTTCGTACTTCGTCGGGGTGCCGGACCGGAGACCGCGCGTGAACCAGCCCGCCCCCACGGGAGGCCGCTCGTGAACCGCCCCAGCCCCACCGGAGGCCGCTCGTGAACCAGCCCGCCTCCACCGGAGGTCACGCGCGAACCGCCCCAAGCCCCACCGGAGGCCGCTCGTGAACCAGCCCGCCCCCACCGGAGACCGCGCATGAACCGCCCTGCCCCCACCGGAGGTCACGCGTGAACCACCACCTCCTCGTCCCGCTCGGGCTCGTCCTCCTCACCGGCTTCGTCGTGCCCTGGCTGGTGGCCCGGGCCCGCTGGGCCCAGCAGGTGCCCCGGCTCGCCCTCGGCGTCTGGGCCGCGTGCGGCGCCGGCTTCGCGGTCGCGTCCGCGCTGCTGCCCGCCCAGATGGTCCTGTCGAGCAGCAGCAGCCACCGGCTGGCCGACATGATGTTCACGCTCCGGCCGCCCACCCCCGACCAGCTCCTGCACCTCGACGGGCGCGAGCGGCTCGCCCTGTGCCTCTCGCTCCTCGTCCTCTCGGTGCCCACCGCCGCGTTCGTGCGCCGCCTCGCCGGGGCCCGGCGGATGCGGACGCGGCACGCGGGGGTGCTGCGGCTCGTCGGCCGGTACGACCCCGCGCTGCGGGCCACCGTCCTCGACGACGACCGGCCCGCCGTCTACTGCCTGCCGGGCCGCCCGCGCCGGGTCGTCGTCTCCTCCGGCGCGGTGCGCGCCCTGACGCCCGCCCAGCTCGCGGCGGCCCTCGCGCACGAGCGGGCGCACATCGCGGGCCGGCACCACCTCCTCGTCGCGGCGGCGGAGGCCTTCGCGGCCGTCTTCCCGCGCCTCCCGCTCGCGCGCCACGGCGGGCCCGCCGTACCCCTGCTGCTCGAAATGGCCGCGGACGACCGGGCGTTGCGCCGCTGTACGCGGGACGCGCTGGCGACGGCGCTGTACGCGCTGGCCTCGGGGCGGGCGCCGCGGTCCGCGTTCGCGGCGGGCGGCCCCTCGGCGGCGCTGCGGATGCGGCGCATCCTCACCCCGTACAGCGCGGGACACCCCGTGCTCCACGGGCTCCTGACGATCGCGGCGGCGGGGCTCGCGATGGCCCCCCTGGTCATCGCGTGCTGCTCGTTCCCCCGGTAATCCGTGAACGCCGTTATTTACTAAGCGAATTCGTAGATTTCGCATCGGTCACGGATCACGGAATGCACCGCTATCGTGGGTACGTTGGGGTTCGGACTCGGCACGTCGAAGGGTGCAAAACCAATGCAGCTCGCCGGCGTTCGTACGGCAGCGGCCGGCGACGCGACCACGATATCCAGACTGCTTGCCGACATCATCCGGAGCAGCTACGCCGGAATACTGGACGAAATCCCGATGCGACGGCTGATCTCGGCTCAATGCGCACTCCCCCGCATACGCGCGGAAATTGAAATTCCGGGAGGCGCCCCCGGCTGGCTCGGCTGGCTGGTCGCCACGGGCCCGGAGGGCGCGGTCGTCGGCGTCGCCGCGGGCGGCGTCCCGGTCCCCGGCGAGGGCGAGGTGTACGCGCTGGCGGTGGAGCCCGGCGCGCGCCGGGCCGGCGTCGGCACGGCCCTGCTCGCCGCCGCGACCGACCGGATGCGCGGCTACGGCGCCCGGGAGCAGCGCGTGGAGCTCCCGGCGGAGGCCGACCCGGCTCTCCCCTTCTACGCCCACCTCGGCTTCGCGGCGCTCTCCCCGAGACGGTGGAGCCGACCGCTCGTCTGAAGCCCACCGTGGCAGATCCACGCCATCGCGTGTTCACGCAGCCCGATCCGGTGGATCGGGGGTTCGCTCCCAGGTCAGGATGGGTTCAGCGGCGCGGGCCCGGCGGCACGGGTACCTCGCGTCCGGACGGCATGGACCGAGCGAGCCCCTGGAGGAGCGATGCACACACCGAGCGGCACTTCCCTGCCCGTCGTGCCCGCAGCGCTCGCTCCGGTCCTGCCGTCCCGATACGGCCTCGACCAGGAGCCCGCCCCCGGCGCCGGCATCCGGGTCACCGCCGACACCCTCCCCGGGCTCGAATCGGTCTCCCCGGCCGACGAGGGCTCCGTCTGGCTGCACGACGCCCTGCTCGGCCCGCACAGCGCGGACATCGTCCGCTATCTCGGCCTCGCCCGCTCCACCGGCGGACCCGTCCTCGACCTCGGCTCCGGCGCCGGGCGGCTCGCCGTCCCGTTCGCCCGGCACGGCTTCGCCGTGGAAGCCGTGGACCGGGACGCCTCGGCCCTGGAGCGCCTCGAAGGCTGGGCCCGCCGGATCGGCCCGCAGGCGGCCGGGCTCGTCGTCACCCACCGCGCGGACCTGACCGAGCTCCGTCTGGAAGGCAGCTACCGGCTGGCGCTGCTCGCGGGCGCCATGGTCGCGGCCGTCCCGCCGGCGGGCCGGCCGGAGCTGCTGCGCGAGGTCGCCGCCCATCTGGAGACGGGCGGGGCGCTCGCCCTCGACTACACCGCGCACCAGCTGCCGGGGCTGATCGCGGAGCCGCGGCGGACCTGGGCGTTCCAGGTGCCGCGCTTCGACGGCATCGACGAGTGGGTGGTGGCCCGGCAGGTCTTCGACCTGCCGTCGATGAGCGAGCGGATCACGTACTACGCCGCCAGGACCGGCAAGCTCTCCTCGGAGCGGGTCGTGCTGACCACGGACAAGTGGATCGTCGACCCCGAGCGGCTCGCGGCCGAGCTGCACTCGGCGGGGCTGCACATCGAGGGCCGGCGGCGCCACCGGATCGACGAGCGGACCGAGTCCGTCCTCCTCGTGTGCAGGGCGGACGACTGACGGGGGGGGCGGAGGGCCGTCCCGTACGGACACGGGCGGAGGGTCGGCCGGTACGGACACGGGCGAGGGCCGTCCCGTACGGACACGGGCGAGGGTCGGCCGGTGCGGACACGGGCGAGGGTCGGCCGAAGAGCACCTGCCGAGGTTGACGAGCAAGAGGTACGATGCCCACAAAAGTTTGGGCCGACCAGGTGGCGGGCGGAGAAGATGGCAGTCGTGGAAGAGCTGACGGGCCGCGAGGCGGTGATCCAGCGCCTGCGCGACGTCGGGCTGCGGGTCACGGGCCCGCGCCTGGAGGTGCTCACGGTGCTCGCCGCCGGCGGCCATCTGGACGTCGAGGCGATCACCACGACGGCCCGCGAGCGGCTCGGCACGCTGACCAGCCAGGCCGTGTACGAGATGCTGCGGCACTTCCAGGAGACCGGCCTGGTCGGCAAGTTCGACCGGCCCGGCCTGCCCGCGGTGTTCGAGATCTCCGGGCCGCCCCACCAGCACGCCCTGTGCACCGCGTGCGGCCGCGTGGAGAACGTCTCCGCGACCGCGCCGGAGCCGCCCCGCGGCGCCCTGCCGCAGTGGCGGGTGGACGACGCGGAGGTCGTCTTCAGGGGTCTGTGCCCCGACTGCCGGGCGGCCGGCCCCGGCGCCTGAGCCGCCGTCACCTCCCCGCGTGCCCGCCCTTCCGGCCCCGGTCAACTCCGTGCGTGTCGTTCGATTTTGTGGCAGGGTCTAGCGGGGCGATTCGACAGGGTCCGCCGGATCCGAGGGGAGTCTGCTGCGCCGTGTCCAGAAACGCCGCCGTGTCCCGGGCGGGGAGCGATCAGGCTCTCGCCGTCTACCAGGAGCTCCGCGCCCGCCCCGAGGCCGGCTTCGACGAGGTCGCCGACCGGCTGGAGCTCTCCGCCGACGAGCGGGAGCGATGTCGCGGCGAACTCGCCTCCTTAGGACTCACCGCCGCCCCCGAAGCCCCGGACCCGGGCCCCCGCCCCGTCGTCCTCGACCCGGACGTCGCCCTGCTGCGGCTGCTGCGCCGGGAGCGCGACCGGCTCCAGGACCGCCTCGCCGCGACCAGCCGCGCGCACACCGCCCTCGAAGCCCTCGCCGGGCCGTTCCTGCGGGCCGGGGCCGCGCCCCGCTCCGAGGTCGAGGTCGAGATCGTCACCGACCCGCAGCGGGTGCTGCGGGAGCTGGCGGACCTGACGGAGTCGGTGCGCACCGCCGTGCACGTCATGCACACCGGGTCCGTACGGCGTGAGGACATGGCCGCCGAGCTGGAGCGGGACCGCTCCCGGGCCGCCCGCGGGGTGCGGGTCCGCGCCATGTACAGCCGCCGGGTCGGCACCGTGCCCGAGATGACCCAGCACCTGGAGGACCGGGCGGCGCTCGGCGTGGAGCTGCGCCTCTCCCCCGTCGTCCCGATGAACATGGTCCTCGCCGACGAGAACTTCGCCCTGCTGCCGACGGACCCGCACGACCCGGACTCGCCCGTCATCCTCGCCCGCGGCCCGGGCCTGGTCCGCTCGTACCTCGCGCTGTACGAGTACTGCTGGCAGGCGGCCGCCCGGTACGGCGAGGAGCCCGGGAAGTCCGACGGCGACGGCCTGTCGGACCAGCAGCGGGCCGCGCTGCACATGCTCGCCTCGGGCATCAAGGACGAGCAGATCGCGCGCAGCCTCGGCGTCTCGCTGCGGACGGTGAGCCGGCTGCTGTCCGAGGTCATGCAGGAGCTGGGGGCGGCGAGCCGCTTCGAGGCCGGCGTCAAGGCGGCCCGGCTCGGGCTGCTCGACGGCGAGGGGCCGGAACCCGTGGGCTAGTGCGAGGAGTTCGGATGTCAGGGGGGACGCGCACGGCCCGCGGGGGTCGTGCGGGCCGCGGAAAACGCACGACGGGATCCCGCCGCGCCGCATGACGGGGTGGGGGCGGGGTCGACTCGGAGGATGAGGGGGTCACTTCGCCATGGTCACCGTGGGCGACGGCACGGGGGACGGCACGACCGACGTCCTGCTGGCCGTGTACCAGGAGCTGCGCCGCCGGGGCGTCTCGGACTTCGAGGAGGTCCGCAGGGAGCTCGGGCTCGCGCCGGAGGAGTACGGGCGATGTCGCCGCGAACTCCTCGCCCTGGGCCTCATCGTGCCCACGGGGCAGGTGCACGCCACCATCGACGCCGTGCAGGACGGCAGCTGGCGGTCCGAGACGGACACGGTGGCGGCGATCGATCCGGAGATCGCGCTGCTGCGGCTCCTGGAGCGGGAGCGGGAGCGGCTGCGGGAGCACCTGGCCGAGGCGGACGAGGCGTACAGCACGCTGGAGGTCCTGGCGGGCTCCTATCTGCGGGCCGAGGCGCTGACCCGGGCGGAGGCGCACGTCGAGGCCCTGACGGACTACCGCAGGATCCAGCAGGCCATCGAGGACATCACCGATGTGATGCAGGAGAGTTCGGCCTCGATGCACCCGGGGACGCCGGGCCGGCAGAACCCGGAGCTGATGCTCGACCGGGACCGGCGGCAGCTGGCCAACGGGGTGCGGGTGCGTGCCGTCTACGGCCGTCAGGAGGCGACGGACCCGCGGATGGAGGAGTTCCTCGGGCAGCGGGCCGAGCTGGGGGTGGAGATCCGGCTCGCGCCGGTGGTGCCGATGAACCTGATCATCGCCGACCAGCAGTTCGCCCTGGTGCCGATCCGTCCCGAGGAGCCGGGCGAGGGCGCGATCCTGGCGCGGGGCAGCGCGCTGGTGCGGCCGTACCTGAGCCTGTACGAGCACTGCTGGCACACGGCGACCCCGTACGGGAACGAGGCGTCGGCGGAGGCGGGCGGTGACGGTCTGTCGGAGCAGCAGCGGGCCGCGCTGCACATGCTGGCCTCGGGGATGAAGGACGAGCGGATCGCGCGCACGCTCGGGGTGTCGCTGCGGACGGTCAGCCGGATGATCTCGGAGCTGATGCAGGAGCTGGGGGCGACGAGCCGTTTCGAGGCGGGTGCGCGGGCGGTGCGGCTCGGCTGGCTGGACTGAATTCCTTTCGGGAACGGGCGGGGCCCCGCAATCGTGGCAGCGATTGCGGGGCCTCGCGGTGGGGGATCGTCCGGGGAATTTCCGGGTGAACGTCCCGGGTTGCCGGATCAGTTGGTGGGGCTGGGGGTCGGGTCCGTGGGGGCGACCGGCCAGCCGTTGTCCTCGGTGACACCGGCAACGGCCTGCGGGGTGACGGGGTCGCTGCCGGAGTCGAGGGCGAAGGCGGCGCCGCCGGCGACCGCCGTACACGCGACCATGGCGATCACGAGCCGGCGGAAGGTCTTGCGGATACCGGTGTTCTGCGCGACGGACATGATTCCTCCAGGACTTGGAATGTGAATTCGGACTTCCGGGGGCCCGTGCCGCCGGGCTTTCCCTGAAGACATCTCCATTCTGTCCCGGTCCCCGAATCGGATCCAGGGATTGTCCGTGCGTGGATCTGCCATGGCGTGGATGCGTCAATGCGCCATCGGGACAACGGAATTGAGGCATCCGGAGCCCGCCATACCTTTGGTCGAACCAAAAGAGATGCTAGACTTGTGCTACGGCCTTCTCGTTCCTCCAGGAGAGAGGGGCCGCCGGGGCAGGGGCGTGCCGCCGCCCCTGCTCCACCTCCCGCTCCAGCGCCCCCCGGTACACCTCGACGGTCCGCGCGGCCGACACCCGCCAGCTCATCCCGCGCGCGTGACGCACCGCCGCCGCCCCCATCGTCTCCACCACCTCCGGATGCGCCGCGAGCATGCGCAGCCGGCGCGCGTACTCCACCGGGTCGTGGCCCCGCACGAGGAGACCCGTCACCCCGTCCCACACCGCCGTCGGCAGCCCGCCCACCGCCGCCGCGAGCACCGGCGTCCCGCACGCCTGCGCCTCCACCGCCACCAGACCGAACGACTCGCTGCGCGACGGCACCACCAGCACGTCCGCCGCCCGGTACCAGTCCGCGAGCCGCTCCTGCCGTACGGGCGGGCAGGGCCGCAGCACGTCGGCGACCCCCAGCTCCTCCGCGAGCCGCCAGGCCGAGCCCCGCTCGGAGGCGCCCGAGTGCCCGCCCACCACCGGCACCAGGAGCCGGCGGCGCAGCCCCGGCGCCTCCCGCAGCAGCTCCGCCACCGCCCGGACGAGCACGTCCGGGCCCTTCAGGGGCTGGATGCGGCCCGCGTAGAGCGGCACGAACGCGTCGGCCGGCAGACCGAGCCGGGCCCGGGCCGCCGCCCGCCCTCCCCCGGAGCCCTCGGCCCCCGGGTGGAAGGTGCGCAGGTCCACCCCGGGCCGTACGACCTCGGTCCGCGCCTCCTCCGCCCCGTACAGCGAGCGCAGCGCCTCCGCCTCGTCGGCCGTGTTCGCGATCAGCCGGTCCGCGCTGCCCACCACCTGGTGCTCGCCCCGGACGCGGAGCTCCGGCTCGGGGGCGTCGCCCTCGGCGAGCGAGGCGTTCTTCACCCGGGCCAGGGTGTGGGCCGTGTGCACGAGCGGTATCCGCCAGCCCACCGCGGCGATCCGGCCCGCCTGTCCGGAGAGCCAGTAGTGCGAGTGGACCAGGTCGTAGCGCCGCTCCTCCTTGAGCAGGGCCAGCGAGAACGGCACCACCAGGCCGGGCATGGCCTCCTTGGGCAGCGCCCGGCGCGGCCCGGCGTGCAGGTGCCGGACCCGCACGCCCGGCGCGAGCTCGACGAGCGGGGGCGCGCCCTCGCCCCGGCAGCGGGTGAACAGGTCGACCTCCACGCCCTGTTCGGCGAGGGCGCGGGAGAGCTCGACCATGTAGACGTTCATGCCGCCGGCGTCCCCCGTCCCGGGCTGGTGGAGCGGGGAGGTGTGGACGCTGAGCATGGCGACGCGCAGGGACACGTGGGGCTCCTGTGAGAGGGAGGCGGGGGCCACGCGTCCCTGCGCGTCGCGCGCACGGTCACGCGGCAGGGGCATTTCCTACGGACGTACGTACACGTAAGTACTTAGTTGCTTAGTAGTACGGGTTCGTGGCGAGCGGCGTCAGAACCCGAAGACCGGCCCCGACGGCGGCGCGAGCCGGGTCCCCGGCAGCGGCGGCACCAGCGCGTGCCAGTCGACCGGCCGCCCCGGCTCCACCCGCAGCGCCGCCGCGAGCCGGTCGGCGCCCTCCGGCATCACCGGCCGCGACCAGGCCGCGAGCGCCGACGCCACCGCCAACTGGGCCGCGAGCGCCGGAAGGTGGCGGCAGGAGGTGCTGGGCCGGCACCGCTCATGGGCGTTGACGTGACCGAAGTCGGCCACCGAGCGGACCATCTCGTCCAGGACGGCGACCGCCCGGCGCGGGTCGAACGCGTCGGGGCCGTACGCCTCGCGCAGGTCGTCCACGCCCCGGTGCAGCCGGCGCTCCAGGATCTCCCAGCCGGTGCCGCCGGGCAGCGCCTGCGGGGCGAGGCCGCCGCACTCCTCCCGTACGGCCGAGAAGAGCCGGGACAGCCAGCTGTTCCAGTTCTCGTCCAGCTCGCGCCGGGCGGCGGCGAGCCGCTCCCGCCGGAAGACCGTGCGGCGGCCGAGCGGGCGGGCCTGCAGGACGTGCCGGCGCAGGGTGTCGGAGCCGTACTCGGTGAGCAGGTCGAGCGCCCAGACGTTGCCCTCCCGGACGCCCTCCTCGATGACGTACGACTCGTTGACGTTGAAGTCCTGCGGCAGCTTGACGTCCTGCGCGAGGAGCAGCACCGGCAGCAGCACGGCGTGGCAGAAGGCGTGCCCGAAGCCGCAGAAGTGGATCGCGCGGCGCGGCAGCGGGCCCGTCACGTCGTAGCCGAAGAGGTGCATCGCGGCCGCCTCGAAGCAGCCGTCGACGCGGTGCTCGGGGAAGCCCTCCACCGGCACCGGCAGCCCCCACTCGCCGGGGTGGCCGACCGCGATGTCCGGCAGCCCGTCCTCGACGAGCGACTCGCACAGCGCGGCGAGCCGCGGCGGCAGGCCCGCCGTCGCCCAGTAGTCGGCGAGCGTGTCCCGGAACGGCTCCAGGGGCACGTAGAGCCGGCGGCAGCGGCGGGCGACCGCCGGGGTGTCGCAGAGAGCGCAGCGCGCCCCGATCAGATCGCCGCCGTCGTTCGGCCGGGCGCACTCGTGGCACATCCCGCCGTCGCAGGCCGCGCCACAGTGCGGGCAGGTGCCGGTGGCGTGCGCCCCGTGCAGCCAGCGGCCGCACGGCTCGCAGTACGGGAGCAGCCGGGTCCGGGGAGCGATCACGCCCTGCGCGTACAGCTTCGCGAAGAGGTCCTGCACCCAGCGTCCGTACCCCTTGTCGCGGCGCGGGCGCACGATGTGGTCGAACTCCACGCCCGACCGCAGCCAGTCGGCGGCGATCGCGGCGCGGTAGCCCTCCGCGACCTCCTCGGGCTTGCGGTGGTGGCGCAGCGCGCGGACCTCCACGGAGCTGGCGTGGTCGGCGGTGCCGGTGGTGAACCGGACCGCCTCGCCCTCCGCGCGCAGGAAGCGGGTGAGGACGTCGGCGGCGACGTACGGCCCGGCGAGGTGGCCGATGTGGAGCTCGCCGTGGGTGGCGGGAGGGGTCGCGGTGATCCAGACGGGGGTGCTCATGGGACCTCCTTGACGGGGCGCCGTGGGGCGCAGGGCGGTCAGCGGGGCTCGAAGTGGAAGGAGCGGATGAAGCAGTCGCGGGGCTGCTCGACGGCGTAGACGATGCACTCGAAGAGGGCCTGCGTGGTGAGTTTCTCGTCGGGCGCCATTCCGTCCGGATTCGCTCCGTCCCATTCCGCGAAGCGCGGGTCCGAGGTCGAGAAGTCGGGCGGGAAGAGGGAGAAGACGCGGACCCCGGAGGGCCGCAGCCGGCGCGACAGGATGTCCGCGAAGCCCGCCTGGGCACTCTTCGCCGCCCAGAAGGCCTCGTGGGCGGCGGAGGCGGTCGCGGCGGAGGCTCCCTCGGCGTCGCGGACGGCGACCATGTTCACGATGTCGGGCCGCAGCGAGCCGCGGAGCAGCGGCAGGAAGTGCTTCACCATGAGGACCGTGCCGCCGGCCGTCGACTCGATCGTCTCCACGATCTCCGCGTCGCTCGCCGACTCCAGGTCCATGCCGTCGAGCCAGCGGGCGCCGTTGTTGACCAACAGGTCGATCCGGTCGGTCCGTTCGCCGACCCGGGCCGCGAACTCCCGTATCTCGGCGGGCCTGCTCAGGTCGCAGCCGAAGGCGTGGATGCGGTCGCGGGCCGAGCCCACGACCTCGGTGCGGGTCCGCTCGGCGGCCTCCACGGTCCGCGCCGACACGTAGACCTCGGCGCCGAGATGCGCGAATCCGACGGCGAGCGCGCGACCGAAATAGCGGGACGCTCCGGTCACGACGACACGCAGATTCTCGAATTTCATGTTCGTCTGCTCTCCCCACGGATACCGATGACCGGTCCGTTTCAGCGTGGCAGAGGAACGGGGGCGGAGACCTTGCGAGCGGGGTGCGCGTTCACGCCGTTGCGTGGACACGCCAGGGCAGTTCGAGGCTTTCGAGGACCTCGGCGCGCTTGTGGTGGACCCGGACGCGGTCCGGCGCGGCGGAGACGGTGACGGTGCCGGCCGGGGTGCGGACGGGCCCGTGCACGGCGGGCACGACGGTCCCGCCGATCGCCCCCGCGGCGGCGAGGGCGGCGGCACCGGTGAGGGCGAGCCGGGGGTGCCAGCCGCCGACGGTGAGCGCACGGACGGAGAGCCGCCCGTCGGCGCCCTCGGCGAAGGCGGCGATCTTGGGGAGCGCGGAGGTGGGCGGGTGCCCGAGGAGCCGGGCGGCCTCGGCCCGGAGCGCGAGGAGCCGCTCGTACGTCGCTTTCGGGGGCAGGTGCCGCTCGTCGACGAACACGTACGGATTGCCGTACCGCACGAGCGAGACGGGCACGCCGTCGAGGACGTCGACGGGACGGCCGGTGGGGAGGGTGCCGGGGGCGGTGGGGGCGCGGAGGAAGCTGAGCGTGTACGCGTCTCCCCGCGGTTCGCAGAGGACGGTGTCACCGGTGGTCACCGAGCGGACGGTGACGGGCTCGCGCCGCCCGTCGGCGACGACGCAGGCGAGGAGGGAGTGCCCGCAGCCGGCGCGGAAGTCGAAGGAGCCGTCGGGGAGGGCCTGGACGAAGCGGTAGGGGAGGGTGTGGGGGGTACGGCCGTAGAGGGCGATCTTGTTGATGCCGGCGTGGGGGGTCCCGGTGAGCCCCCGGAGCAGCCGCGCGAGCTCACCGCGCAGGGCGAGGGCGCCGGGGGGAAGCCGGTCGACCCGCAGGACGAGGGTGGGTCCGGGGGCGTCGTGGGCCCGTACGACGGTGGCGGTCGTGGTGGGCGGTCGTCCCGTCCTGCGGGTCGACCGCCTCCACGGGGGCGCGGAAGCCTGCGCGGCACGGGGCGCGGCGGGTTCGGGACGGGAAGGTCCCGGGGGGTCAGGCCGCACAGCCGGTGGGGATGCGCATGCCCTGGACGACCTCCGTCCAGAGTTCGTGGACGGCGAGGGACCAGAGCGTCAGGGCCGTCTGCGCGGTGGGCCGGTCCAGGTGCCGGGCCAGGAGTCTCGCCGCCCGGTCCGCGCGGATCTTCCCGCCGAGGACCAGCCGCGCCGGGGAGAGCATCTCGCGGACCAGGTCGAGGAGAGGGCCCCCGGGGGCCAGCATCGCCGCGACCGGGAGCGTGAAGGGCTGCTTCGGGCGGCGGAGGACCGACGGCGGCAGCAGCTCCGCGCCCGCCTCGTACAGCGCCCGCTTGCCCGTCCGCGCCGAAGTGGACAGCGAGCGCGCGTGGGTGACCACCGACGGCTGGAGGAACGGCAGCCGCGCCTCCACCGCCCACGCCATGGAGAGGTGGTCGAGGCGCCGCAGGTGGTACGCGGGGAGCCGCCACCGGGTCTCGAAGGCGGTCATCGCGGTGATCCGGTCCGCGCCGACGGCCTCGGCCGAGCGGAGTTCCCGGGCGATGCGGTCGGCGGCGGAGCCCCGGTCGGCGATGTAGGCGCGGTAGTGGGAGGTGTAGAGGTGCTCCCGTACGAGCCTCGGTGCCGCCGAGAGCGCGTCGGTGTAGGTGTCGGCCCATTCGGGGCCGGCGGCGAGGGCGGCGCGCATCCGGTCGTATCCGCCGAAGAGTTCGTCGGCGCCGTCGCCGGTGAGGGCGACGGTGAAGCCGTTCTCGCGGACGGCGCGGAAGAGGGCGTAGGTGGAGAGGGTGATGGGGTCGGCATTGGGCTGGCCGAGGTGGCGGACGGTCCGGGTGAGCAGGGAGCCGAGTTCGTCGGGGTCGACGGCGACCTCGTGGTGGACGGTCCGGGCGCGGCGGGCGACGGCGCGGGCGTGGGCGGCTTCGGAGTCGGGCCACCGGCCCCGGTAGGTGAGGTGGAAGGTGTGCGGCGGCGGCGCGTCGGTCTCGCGGGCGTGTTCGGCGGCGAGGGCGGTGACGAGTCCGGAGTCGAGGCCGCCGCTGGTGACGGCGCAGACGGGCACGTCGGCGCGGGCGAGCCGGCGCACCTCGTGGCGCAGGACGTCCTGGGTGTCGCCGAGGGGCGTCGCGCGGTGCGGGACCCTCCGCCGCACCACGGGCGGGGCGCCGGGGCGCACGAGGGCGGTGGCGCCGGGCGGGAGGACGTCGATGCCGTCGAGCGCGGTGTGGGTGGAGAAGGAGGTGCGGGTGGCGAGGACGGTGTCGAGGGCGTCGTCGCGGGGGGTGATCCGTACGCCTTCGAAGGCGAGGAGGGCGGGGATCTCGGAGGCGAAGCGGGTGGAGCCGTCGTGGGGGTCGTGATGCAGGTGGAGCGGTTTCATGCCCATGTCGTCGACGGCGAGGACGAGTCGGGTGCTGCCGGGCCGCAGGTCGAGGAGCGCGACGGCGAACATGCCGTCGAGGTGTTCGGCGAAGGCGGGGCCGTACTCGGCGTAGAGCGCGGGGAGGACGGTGCCGTCGCAGCGGTCGGGGAAGCGGTGGCCGCGGGCGGCGAGGGTGCGGCGGAGTTCGGCGTGGTTGTAGATCTCGCCGTTGAGCACGGCGAGGATGCCGGGCAGGTGGGGCAGTCGGTAGGGCTGCTGTCCGCCGCGGGGGTCGGTGACGGCGAGCCGGTCGCAGCCGAGCGACCAGCCGGGCCCGCCGAGCAGCTGGTGCTCGTCGGGGCCGCCGTGGCGCTGGCGGGCGGAGACCGCCGCGAGCTGGGCCGGTTCGGGGCGGTCCGCCCCGGCGGCGAAGGAGCCGAGAATCCTGCACATGCCGGTCGCCTCCGAATCGACTTACTGACTGCACCCAATGATTTGAACCTACCAACTTTTTGAATGGCGCGTAAGTGCCATGTCCTGTTCACGCCACGACATGGCCTTGCGACGCCCCTTCCGCCCCAACAGGCTGGCCCCATGGAGGACTTCAACCGGACCACCCCCGAGTCCCTGCTCGTCGTCGCCGCGCACCCGGACGACATCGAGTTCTGCGTCAGCGGCACCGTCATGCAGTGGGTCGAGCGCGGCACCCGCGTCACGTACTGCATCGTCACGGACGGCGGCGCGGGCGGTTACGACGAAGCGCTCCCCCGCCAGGTCATGGCGGACCTGCGCCGCGCCGAGCAGGTCCACTCGGCCAAGCTCAGCGGCGTCACCGACGTCCGCTTCCTCGGCTACCCCGACAGCTTCGTGGAGCCTTCCGTGGAGCTCCGCCGCGACCTGTGCCGGGTCATCCGCGACGTACGGCCGCAGCGCGCCATCGTCCCGTCCCCCGAGATCAACTGGGCCCGCGTCGCCGACCTCCACCCCGACCACCGGGCGGTCGGGGACGCCTGCCTGCGCGCCGTCTACCCCGAGGCCCGCAACCCCTTCGCCCACCCGGAACTCCTCAGGGAGGAGGGCCTGGAGCCGTGGACCGTCCACGAGCTGTGGCTGATGACGGGCCCCACCCCGAACCAGTACGTCGACGTCACCTCCGTCTTCGACCGCAAGGTCGAGGCCCTGCGCATCCACACCTCGCAGACGGCCCACTTCGACGACCTGGCGGGCCTCCTGCGCGACTGGCTCGGCGAGCACGCGACGGCCGGCGGCCTGCCCCCGGGCCGGATGGCCGAGGCCTTCCAGATCGTCCACATCGACTGACCGCCCAGGGCCGGACCCGACGGGAATGGTCAGACAGGCCCTGGGGGCCTGTCCGCCGGGCGTCGCTCTTGTGGCCGCGCGGGGCGAGTGGGACCGTGAGCGGCACACGTGGGGCGCGTGCCACCAACACGCGCGTGACGAGGGGGAGTTCACACCATGACCGACGCGTCGGAGCTGTACCGCGTCCTGATCGACCAGTACCTCGTACGGCCGGAGGCGGAGCAGGGGCCGTACTACTCGATGGCGGAGGGACTCGATCCCTACGTCAGCTCGGTCGAGGAGGCCGTGGGGGACGCGCACCAGCACATGACGCGCCTCCTGTCGTCCGGCCGCGGCGAGGCGATGGACGCGCTCGGGGAGCACTGGGACACGGTGCGGAACCAGCACCTCGCCACCCTCTCCACCGCGGGGACGAACACGGCCCTCGTGGCGCAGGCGGTCGCCGGAAGCATCGCCGTGGCCAAGGCCGAAGTGGTCGAGGTCGCGGCCGAGTGCGCCAGGACCACCGTGGCCGCGCTCGCCGCCGGTGTGCTCACCTTCGGCGCGTCCGGCGGCGTCGTCACTCAGGCCATCGGAAACGCCCAGACCTCGGCGCGGGCGATCGTCGCCACCTGCCACCGGCAGATCACGGGCAAGCTGAGCCTGCTGGTGCGGGATCCCGCCGTCGCCGGCCTCCCCGGCGTCGCCGCCGCCCTCGCCGGGACCGCCTCCGGAGGCGTGGCCGCGGGGGTCGCCGGGGCGGGCGCCGGAGGCGACGGCGCCCTTCCCGCCGGCACCGACCCGGGCAAGGGCATCGAGGTCGACCACGCCGAGCACGTACGGGCGGCCAAGAACCTCCGGGAGGTCGCCATCGAGGTCTACGGAACGCCCACCGGCGCCCTGAAGCAGGCCGTCACCCACAACGCCGACGGCGCCGCCTCGGGCGAGCTCGGCGCGGCGGTCTCCGAAACGTTCACCACCGTCCTGGACGACCTCGCCGCGGCCACGGCCGCCTTCGGCGACTACCTGAGCGGCACCCTCCCCGACGCGGTCCTCCGGATCTCCGGCGACCAGCAGACCACGGACGACGGCAACAGGAGGAAGTTCGGGACGCTGTGATGCCCTCCAGGGGATCGGCTCCTCACCCCTGGGGGTGGTACGCCGCCGTCCAGTAGGCGCAGTCCGGCCCGCCGCGGCCCGCCCGTCCGCCGCCGTCGCAGAAAGCTGTGGCCCCGCAGCTTCCGACGGACGGAGTGGTCTCGCATGCCCCTGCATTCCCCCTGGCGCCGGGCCCGGCGCGCCGGCGCGGTCGGCGTCGCGGCCCTGGCGCTCGTCCTGGGCCTGCCCGCCGCGGCGACGGCCGCGCCCGGTGATCTGGACCCCACCTTCGACGGCGACGGCAGGGTCGTCACGGACCTGGGCGGCTACGCGGGCGCCGACGGCATGGTCGTACTGCCCGACGGCAAGATCGTCACGATGGGCGACGGCTACACCCCCGACACCTCCGGCGACTTCACGCTGACGCGGTACAACCCGAACGGCACGCTGGACACGACCTTCGGCGGCGACGGCATCGTCACCACCGACTTCGGTGCCAACGAAGAGGGCCGGGGCGTGGCCCTTCAGCCCGACGGCAAGATCGTGGCGGTCGGCGCGTCCACCGACATCGCCGCCAACAGCTACTTCGCGGCCGCCCGCTACAACCCCGACGGCAGCCTGGACCCCACCTTCGGCGAGGGCGGCCGGGTGACCACGGACGTCGACTTCTACCAGATCGAGATCGCCGAGGCGGTGGCCGTCCAGCCCGACGGCAGGATCGTCGCCGGCGGATCGAGCGGCGGCGTGTGGTCGCTGGTGCGCTGGACCGCCTCCGGCGTCCCCGACCCGACCTTCGACGGCGACGGCATCGTCACCGGAACCTTCGGTCCCAGCTGCTGTGCCTGGGTCCGGGATCTGGTGCTGCAGCCCGACAACAAGATCCTCGCCGCCGGGGTGGGGAACGGCGTCACCCTGGCCCGCTACAACCCCGACGGCAGCCTGGACGCGACCTTCGACGGCGACGGCCGGGTGACCACCGGCACCGGATCGGCGGAGGGCGTGGCGCTGCAGTCCGACGGCAGGATCGTCACCGCCGGCAAGAGCGGGAACACCTTCCTGGTGCGGCGGTTCACCGCCGCCGGTGCTCCGGACCCGAGCTTCGACGGCGACGGCGTCGTCACCACCGCCTTCGGGCCGGAGGACGGCGGCGCGGCGGACGTGGCGCTGCAGCCCGACGGCAGGATCGTCGCGGCCGGCACGTACGGCGGCGACTTCGCGCTGACGCGGTACAACACGGGCGGCGGCCTGGACCCGGACTTCGGCGGCGACGGCCGGGTGACCACCGACTTCGGCGGCCCCGAGGACCAGGCCGCGCAGGTGGCGGTGCAGCCCGACGGCAAGATCGTCACGGCGGGGCTCGCCGGTGAGGACGTCAGCTCCACCGAGGACCGGGCCCTGGCCCGCTACCTGGGCGGTGGCGGCGTCGAGCCCCCGGCGGGCGTGGACCTTTCGGTGACGAAGAACGGCCCCGCCACGGTCAGCATCGGCGACACCGCCACGTACACCGTGGGCGTGGCGAACAACAGCACCACGACCGCGGCGACGAGCGTCCAGCTCACCGACACCCTGACGGGGACGGCCACCATCCTGTCGGCGACCACGAACCGGGGCACCTGCACCGTCACCACCGGCCGGGTCACCTGCGCGATCGGCACGCTCAACCCGGTCGGCAGCACCTCCGGCCCCTCCACCGCCACGGTGACGATCGTCGCCGAGCCCTCGCGCACGGGCACGCTCACCGACACCGCGACGGTCACCGCCGCCCAGACCGACCCCGCGACGGGCAACAACACGGCGACCCGCACCACCACGGTGAACAACAACCGCGGCTGCACGATCATCGGCACCAGCGGCAACGACACGATCAACGGCAGCTACAACACCGACGTGATCTGCGCCCTCAGCGGCAACGACACGATCAACGCGAGCTTCGGCAACGACACCGTCCACGCCGGGCCGGGCAGCGACCGGGCCGACGGCAGCTACGGCAACGACACGCTCATCGGCGGGCCGGGCAGCGACACGCTCATCGGCAACTACGGCTCCGACAGCCTCAACACCGTCGACGGCGTCGCCGGCAACGACACGGCGAACGGCGGCTACAACACCGACACCTGCACGACGGACTCGGGCGACATCCGCATCAGCTGCCCGTGACCGGTCGACACGAGGGACGGGGCCCGGAGTCGACGACTCCGGGCCCCTTTCCCCTGAGGGGTTCAGCAGGCGCCGAGGTCCTGCCAGACGCCCCACTCGCCGGTGGTGCCGGGCTCCTCGCCCGTCGTCCACCACTTGGCCTTCCAGGTGTGGCCCTTGTGCGAGACCTGCTGGCCTCCGGTGTACACGCTGGACGAGGCCCACGGGGCCGCCGTGCACCGGGTGGCGCCCCCGGTGACGGTCAGGGAGAGGACCGCCGCGTGCCCGGCCGAGGGGCCCGCTCCGTTGACGACGATCTGGTACGTGCCGGAGACCGTGGCCGCCGTGGTGTTCACGGTGAGGGTCGAGGAGCCCCCGGCCGTCACCGAGGCGGGGCTGAGCGTGGCGGTGACGCCTGCGGGCAGGCCGCCGACCGTGAGGTTCACCGTCTGCGCCGCACCGGAGGTGACCGCGGTCCTCACCGTGGCGGAGGTGGACGCGCCCGCGGTGACGGTGGCGGCGGACGGGGTCGTCGTCACCGAGAAGTCGTCGGCCGGGGCGGTCGTCCCGCTGGTGAAGGGGGCGAAGACGTGCGAGAAGTCCCAGGTGTTCTGCTGGATGCCGGAGCAGTTGTCGGCGGCGGCGCCGCCGGCACAGCTGCCGTTGTCGCGCTGGAGCGCCCAGAAGGACAGGGTGTTGATGCCCTTGGAGACCGCCCAGTCGTAGACCGTGCGGGCGTTGGCGAGGGTGAAGGTCTCGGCGGGGCCGAAGTCGTCGACGCCGATCATCTCGGTGATGCCGACCATGCCCCAGAGCTGGGCGGACGTCTTCGCGGGGTAGAGCCTGGCGAGCTGGTCGTACAGGCCCTGGGCGGCGGTCTTGGTGTCCGCGGCCATGTCGTGGGCGGCGTTGTCGTAGTAGTCGAAGGTCATCATGTTGACGACGTCGACCTTCGCGCCGTTGGCCACGGCGTTCCTGAGCACCGCGAGCCCGCTCTCGGCGAGGCCGTGGGTGGTCGTCGGCAGGGTGTACGAGATCTGGACCTGGCGGCCGTTGGCGGCGGCCCGGTCCTGGACGAGCTTGATGGCCTTGTTGCGGCGGTCGATGCCGGCGGCGTTGTCGAGGGAGTCGACCTCGATGTCCATGTCGAGCCGGGTGACGTCGTAGGTCGTGATGACCTTCTCGTACACGGCGGCGATCTGGTTGACGTCGGTGCAGCTGTCGGCGATCTCGGTGCCGGTGGTGTCGGCCGTGTAGCCGCCGAAGGAGGGGATGACGTCGCCGCCGCGGGACCGCATGGTCGCGATGTCGGCGCCGAAGGAGGACTGGGCGACCGGCAGGCCGGTGTCGCCGTTCCAGTACGCGGTGCAGGAGCCCTTCGCGGCGGTCTGGAGGAACGCCATCGTCAGGTGCTTGGCGCCCGACTGCGCGCTGAGGGCGGCCGGGCTCTCCCCGGTCCAGGACTCGAAGTACGGGGCGAAGACCCGGGCGGGGAGCGGGGTCGCGGCCTGGGCGGGGGCGGTGGCGACGGCCCCGAGGCCGAGGGCGGCCACGGCGGTCGCGGCGGCGGTGAGGGCCGAGCGGAGCGAACGTACGCGTCGTCTCATGGCAATCCAATGACGGTGGGGGGGTACGGGGTGCGCCAACGCCGTTGTCGGGCACGGCTGTTGGGATACGAAGTAACCCCCGCCAACATGGTCACGTCAATGGCCTGGACCAAACTTGGACTAGACCAATTCGGCGATACGTCGAGTGGTCCGCCCGGCGAGTACGGGCGGACGCTGGAACGACGCGCGTGGCGGGCCGGATTGGTCCGGCGAGCCACGCACAGGCTCCTTCCGCCCTTCCCCAGGGGGTGTCTTGCCGATCAGGCCGGGCTCGCGACGCCTGATCGGCAAGACGCCCCCTAGCGCCCCGACCTGCTCCAGAACCCCCCGCCGCCTCCCGGGCGGGGCTCCATGGACCAGGCCCCGTCCGCCTCGACGACGAGGAGGCGCGGCCCCCGGGGGAGGTCGCCCTTCCCCCGGCCCCGGTCGCGCCGGCTGAACCGGTACTCCCAGTGGCCGCCCTTCCGGTGGGCCGCGACGCCGAAGTACCCCTTCTTGTCCTCGTCGCCCTCGAACCGGAACCTGACACCGGTCTCGTCGCCGGTGTACGCCAGGACGTCCGGCCCGTACCCCTCCACCGGCCCGTCGAACGCCCGCAGCGTCGACACCGGCCGGAGCCTGATCATCCACCGGCCGCGCGTGTCCACCCTCAGCCGCAACGGCGACTGACCGTCGTGGTGCAGGACGCCCACCCCGCGCAGATCGTCCATGCCGCTCCGCACGACCTGCCGCCACCGGCGCTTGCGGACGGTCAGCGTGACGACGTCCAGGTACCCGGCGCCCTTCTTCACCACGTCGACGGCGATGAAGCCACGGGGAAGGGTGAGGCCGGTCTCGACGTCCTCCTTGCCGTCGCCCTGGTACTCGAAGTACGGGAACTCCGGGCCGAATTCGCGGGGGAGGTCGTTGAGCCGCCCCAGGGAGGCGGGTTGCGGCGCGCCGGAGTACGGGACGGGGGCGCCGGACTTCTCGACGGCGAGGGGCGCGGGGGCGGCCTGCGGGGGCACGGCGGCGGGTGCGGGCACGGCGGCGGGGATCTCCGGTGCGGGCGCGCCCTCGTCCCCCGGCTCGTCCTCCTCCTCCGACGCCGAGAAGCCGAAGTCCGTCGCGAGGGCCGGCAGCCCCGAGTCGTACCCCTGCCCCACCGCCCGGAACTTCCACCCCCCGTTCCTGCGGTAGAACTCGCCCAGCAGGATCGCGGTCTCCGTCGTCGCGTCCTCGACCGCGTACAGCGCCAACTGCGCCCCGGTGGCCGCGCTCACCGCCCGTACGTACAGGCCCTCGACCTCGCCGAACGTCCCGCCGTCGCAGGACGCCGCCACCACGACCCGCTCCACGGAGGCCTCGATCCGACCGGGGTCGATCTCCAGCCAGTCGGCGACGATCCCGCCCTCGCCCTGGGTCTCCCCCAGGAGCCGTATGCCGCTCCCGGCGTGCTCGGGCTGGTTGTAGAAGACCAGGTCGCCCCGGTCCCTGACCTTGCCGTCCGCGTCGACGAGCAGCGCGGCCGCGTCGACCTTCGGCGCCTCCGCCCCGCCGGACCGGCGGACCACGGCGACCCGCATCGGCTCGCCGCTGAGCGGAAGGTTTCCCCCCTTGATGATCTGCGTCATGCCCGCATCCTGACAGCCCCGTGATGCGGAGTTCAGCCGGGTGGACGGTTGCGGTGTTCGACCGCGTTTCGGCCAGACCGCCACCTTTGCGTCACTTTCCGTGACCATGGTCAGGGCGATCGTTACCCAGGGTGGCCCGGAACCTCACGTTCGGGCGACTGTCCAGAGGAAGGCCCTGCCGATGAAGATTCCCGTCTCGACCTACGTCACCGTCATCCCGGAGAACCGCTGGGTGCGGTGGCTGCCCAACGCCCTGCCCGCCGCCGGGTACCTGACGATGAAGAACTCCCATGAGGAGGACATCGACGTCACCAAGATCAAGAGCCCGGACTACGAGAACATCACCATCTACGAGACCGTCGCGGATTCCGAGTCCTCGAAGATGGTCAAGCTGGACAAGATCACCATTCCGGCCAAGGGCGAGTTCGCACTCGAACCCGGCAAGTACCACCTGATGCTGGAGAAGCCGACCCACCTGATCACCCCCGGCAACGACGCGCGAGTGATCTTCTTCCTGTCCACCGGCAAGGTCGTCAAGGCACGCATCCCCGTCCGCACCTCCCCCGAGCTCTACTGACCCCCCACGCCCAGGAGCACTGCCATGACCGTCTACCACCTCGACCTCGGCGACTCCCAGACCGAGGAGCTCGAAGAGGTCACCCACCTGACCCTCGCCGGCGAGGACCACGACATCGACGCCTTCGTCGCCTCCGACCAGGGCTCCGACGAGCCGCGCCGCGGCGGGCTGCTCATCGTCCGCAAGGACGAGCGCAACGAGGCCGCCGGCCGCTGGGTCCAGGCCGTCGAGGACCTGTCCACCGAGCAGGACGTCATCATCATCGCCGGAGACCCCGCCTCCCCCGAGGCCCGGCGCATCCACCTCACCAAAGCGTGGGCCGCCGACAGCTTCCACGACGACGAGGACGACGACCCCGAGGCCCTCACCCTCGCCTTCGCCGACATCACCATCAAGTAACCCGGCCGCTTCGCCCGTTCGGGCCCTCACCTCCGACGGGTGCGGGCCCGAACCCGTACGAGACCAAGGGACCGCCAGGCCGCCAGCCGGCCGTAGGCACCGAACTCGCCCCATCCGTACGCCCCTCCGCTCGACGCCGCCGCGAAGAGCACCCGCCACGCCTCGGCCGGCGTCCGCACGACGCCCGACAGACCGGAGTCCTGCTCGACCCCGGCCAGACACTCCAGCCCCAGCGTCAGGAGCGCGCCCGGGATCGCCCCGGCGTCCAGGGGCTCCGCGAGGTCGAAGACGCGCGCCTCGACCCGCCCGTTGGACTCCTCCGTCCAGGTCGCCACCGCCGCGCCCATCGCCGCGGCCCGGGCCCGCGAGGTCGTCTCGACAGCCGCCGTCGCACCGGCGTCGCCGATCACCGCCGGGACGCGATGCTCCGACGGCCCGTACGGCATCGCCCAACCGCTGCTCCCGGTGCCGTGGTGGGGCAGCGCCGCCTCGGACTCGATGTCCGACGCCGTCAGCGGCAGCCACCACAGCGGGTGGCCGCGCCGCTCCGGCGAGACCGCCCACGCGGCGATCCCCGGCGCCTGCGCGACCGGCACGCCCCTGAGGACCAGTTCGTGGGCCAGGCAGCTCCGGAACTCGTCGGAGACGTCGCCGGTGAACGCCGGGGCCAGGTCCCCCGCCGCCTGGCCGGTGGCCAGCAGCGAGGCCGGATAGCGCACATCCTTCGGGCCGGTGCCGTACGCCGAGGCGACGAGTCGCAGCGCCTGGGCGGCGTTCTCGGGGCCGGGGGTGGTGGCCAGCAGCGGCCGACCCGCACAAGAAGCGCGACACCGTCGAGCGGACCGTCAACCGCCTGAAACAGTCCCGGGCGGTGGCCACCCGCTACGACAGGCGCCGTTACGTCCACCTCGGCACCGCGACCGCCGCAGCCCCCACCATCTGGCTCCGCACGTGATCGCCCCCTAGGGGCGGGGAGCGTCTGCCGCGTACAGGTTCGCGTTCTTGACGGACTCGGCCTGCATGCCGTCGCCACAGGTGACGTACAGGGTCCCGTCGAACCAGGCAGCTGAGATCGGGTTCTGGGGAAAGATGCCGAGACTGCTCCGCCTTCCGGTGCCCGGGTCGACCTGGACCACGTCGTTGGTGCCGCTCGTCCGGGAGAAGAGCCAGGGCTGCTCGTCGCGTTCCTCCGGCGGGCTGCCTATGAAGACAAGGTCGTCCGTCTCCCACAGAACTGCTCCCGTCAGGATGTTCGCGGCAATCAGACCCGTGTCAGGGGTTCGCTTTGACAGCAGGACGGTCGTGCCGGCTGTGGCGAGGTGCCAGGTGGTGTCGGGCAGGTTCCACAGCCGTCGGCCGTCCGTGAGCGACCAGGCCGCCGCGCCTGATGCCGAACTGTCGGAGAAAGCAATTCCGTGCTCGGCGAGAATCCGTCCGCTCGCCTTCAGAGGCGGGAGGGCACTGCCGTCAGCGGCGTTGACGACACGCAGTCCCTCGTCGTCCTGGAAATAGATCTTGCCGTTCGCCGCACCGGCGAAGTCCACGGGGATATTGGTACCCGGCTCCCCTGACTTGTCCGTCCAACGAGGTGTGCCGCTGGCCGGATCGAAGGCTGTCCACCATTCCTTCCAGTCCTGGGCGAAGACCAGTCCGCCATGATGCTCCAGGCCGTAAACCGTGCCCAGGTTGCTGGTCATCCGGCGGGACCAGATCTCCGTTCCCGTCCGGGGATCCAGCCTGTACACCCAGGCTCCGAAGGCGGTGAACAGGGCGCCGTCGGCGAAGACCGCGTACCCGCCGGAGGTCACCTCGTCCTTGTCCGGCTCTCGTCGGTGGGTCCACCGGACCTTGCCGGTCCGGGCGTCGAGACACTGCGCCGTGTCGTAGGAGCGGCGGACGAGAAGGGAGTCCGTGGAGAAGGAGAGCGATCCCGGGACGAATTCCGTGTTCTCGGGCAGCTGCCACAACGCCTTCCCGGTGTGTGCGTCCCTGGCCTGGAACACAACTCCCTCCGACGACGGCGCCGTGGTCAGCAGCACGGATCCGACCTGGCCGAACGAGTGGAATTCTCCGGGCACCTTCCACTTCGTCTTGAGGGGGCCCAGTCCCGTCCCGCGTTCGGGGCGGTCCAGCACCTTGGGCACGACCACCGCGGTCGTCCCGCCGGTCACGACCACCCCGATGCCGATCAGGAGGGTGCGGCGGCTGACGGGCCGCCCGGTGGAAGGCTCGGGCACAGGGCGAGGGCGGGCGCGGCCGGTGGTCGCCGCGTTGCCCAGAAGCTCGGCGATCGCGCCGAGACGGGCCGCGGTCTCGGCCGCTGACGCGGGGCGGTGGTCGGGGGACTTGGCCAGGAGGTCGGCGACCAGGGTGTCGATCTCCACAGGAAGCCCGGGGCACGTACGGGACGGCGGTTCAGGGGCCTCGGTCACGTGCGCGACGACTTGGGACAGGGCGTCCCGGTCTGAGAACGGTGGCTGTCCGGTGAGGAGGTGGTGTAACAGACAGCCCAAGGAGTAGAGGTCGGACGCAGGTCCGACCTGGGTGCCTCGCGCCTGCTCCGGCGACATCCACGGCGCGCTTCCCAGGACGCCCCCGACCTGGCTCAACTGGTCGAGACCCAGGGCCGGGTGGAACCAGGCGATGCCGAAGTCGAGGACCTTGACCGTCCCGTCGGGCGTCAGGATGACGTTCGCGGGCTTGACGTCACGGTGGACGATCCCACGCTCGTGCGCCGCCTCCAGCGCGGCACACACCTGGCGGGCCCAGTCGACCGCCCGAGCCGGTGCCGGCGGGCCATCGGCAGCCAGGACACGGTCCAACGTGCGGCCGGGTGCCAGTTCCATCACGATGAACAGCGTCTCGCCGTCCCGCCCGAAGTCGTGGACCGTGACAACGTGCGGGCTGTTGGACAGACCGGCCGCAGCACGCGCCTCGCGCTCCAACCGGACGGCCGCTTCCGACGTCACACCGGGCCCTGAGACCGTCTTGACGGCGACCTCACGGTGCAGCACGAGATCCTGCGCGCGCCACACCACGCCCATCCCGCCTGCCCCCAGCCGGTTCCCCAGCAGATAGCGCCCGGACAGTACACGCCCTGACACAGGTGCCCCCTCCGACATCCACACCGGTCGATCGACTGTACGAGGCGGGCCGCAACGACGCCTAGCCCTCCGGGATCTCGGCGTACCCCTGCGGTGGGCAGAGGGCTGGGACAACCGCGCCGCCGCCGCGTCCAGCAGCGCCGGCCCGCGCCCCGACGGCCCCGTCCCCCTCCCGGCCGCCGCGTGGGTGCCGTTCGTCGAGGCCGTCAAGGCGGGCTGAGGTCCTACCCCCGGCGGGCCTCGCGGACCTGCTCGTGGATCGCCCAGGCGTCGGCGACCGGGCCCAGGTGGGCGAGCTTGTCGGGGTTGATGACCGAGCGGATGGTCTGCACGCGGCCGTCGGCGATGTCGAGGGACAGCGTGTGGAGGACCTTGCCGTCGCGGTCGCGGACGATGGCGCCGGGCTGGCCGTTGACGTCGTGCGGCTCCAGCGTGAGGTCCACCCGGAGCATCACGGGGAAGAGCGCGGCCAGCAGCTTGGCCACGTTGTCCGCGCCGGCGATCGCGCGGGCGAGCTGCGGGGCCTTGCCGCCGCCGTCGCCGACCATCTGGACGTCGGCAGCGAGGACGTTCCGCAGGCCGTCGACGTCGCCGCCCTTCAACGCGTCGAAGAAGCGCGCGGCGAGTTCCTGGCGTTCGGCGCGGTCCGCCTCGAAGCGGGGCCGGCCGTCCTGCATGTGCCGCCGGGCCCGTACCAACAGCTGGCGGCAGGCCTGCTCCGTACGGCCGACGGCGGAGGCGATCTCGTCGAAGCCGAAGCCGAAGACCTCGCGCAGCACGAACACGGAGCGTTCGAGGGGGCTGAGGCGCTCCAGGAGGAGCAGCGCGGCCATCGACACGGAGTCGGCGAGCTCGGCCGCGCGCTCGGGGTCCTCGTACGGGTCGTCGAGCAGCGGCTCGGGGAACCACGGGCCGACGTACTCCTCCCGGCGGACGCGCGCGGAGCGGAGTACGTCGATGGCGATGCGGGTGACCGTGGCGGAGAGGAACGCCTTGGGGGACGTGGGCGTGGTCGGGGAGGCGTCGTACCGCAGCCAGGCCTCCTGCACGGCGTCCTCGGCCTCGCTGACGCTGCCGAGTATCCGGTACGCGATCGAGAACAGCAGCGGCCGCAGTTCCTCGAACTCCTCGACCTTGCCCATGTCACTCCCCGTTCAGTGGAACTGGCCGACCTCGTAGCCGCCGGCCGGCTGCTTGCTGATGATGTTCATGCGGGTGGCGGCGTTCATGAAGGAAACCAGAAGGACGAGGGCGGTGAGCTGCTCCTGGTCGAAGTGCCGGGCGGCCCGCTCCCAGACCTCGTCGCTGACTCCTTCGCCGGCGTCGGCGACGCGGGTGCCCTGCTCGGCGAAGGCGAGGGCGGCGCGCTCGGCCTCGGTGTAGACGGTGGCCTCGCGCCAGCCGGCGACGAGGCCGAGGCGGACGGGGCTCTCGCCCGCCGCGATGGCCTCCTTGGTGTGCATGTCGAGGCAGACGCCGCAGCCGTTGATCTGGCTGATGCGCAGGGAGACCAGCTCCTGCACGGCGGCCGGGAGGGTGGAGTCCTTGAGGATCCGGCCGGCGGCCATGAGGTGCTTGAGGGCCTTGCCGGCGGTGGGGCTGGCGAAGAAGTCGATCCGTGCGTCCATGGTCGTGTCTCCTCGGTTCGGTGCGGGTCGGTGGGCTTACGTCCCCGAGACGAGACGGCGCGGCGTCCTGTGACACGACCCCCCGTGTGATCCAGGTCTCAGATGCGGGGTGTCACGGGCGGGGGTGCCGTCTCGTCTCGGGGGCGAGCGCACACCTCGACCGGAGCAAGGAGCCGCACCATGGATCTCGCCCTGTGGATCGTCGCCGGACTGATGGCCTTCGTCTGCCTGCTCGGCAGCTTCAAGATGTTCCTGCCGAGGGAGCGGATGGCGGCGTTGGGCGCGTCGGCGCAGTGGGTGCTGGAGTTCAGCCCGGGTGCGCTGAAGGCGATCGGCGCCGTGGAGCTGCTCGCGGCGGCGGGCCTGGTGCTGCCCGCCGTGCTCGACGTCGCACCGGTGCTCGTGCCGGTGACCGCGACGGGGCTGGTGCTGCTGTTCGTGGGGGCGCTGACGATGCGGCTGAGGCGGGGGGAGCGGGCGACGATCGCGGGGGACGTGATCTACCTGGGGCTGTGTCTGTTCCTGGTGTGGGGGCGGTTCGGTCCCGGGGCGTTCGCCGCGTGAGCGCCTACGATCGGTCCATGGCCGACTCTTCGCGTCTTTCGCTCTGGTCCCGGGACTCGTTCCTGTCCGTCGGTTCGGTCAACTCGACCTTGTCGATCGGCTCGGTCGGGTCGTTCCTCTCGGTCGGGTCGATCGGCTCCGCCGCCTCGGCGCTCTCCGTCGGGTCCTGGGCGAGCGTCGGTTCGCTGCTGTCGGCGCGGTCGTGCTGGTCGGTGCTCTCGTACCGCTCCGGCCGGGGCGTCATGGCGGCGGGCGCGGTCCTCGCGGTGGCGGGGGCCGTCGCGATGACGGCCGGGGCGCGCCGGGGGCGCTGACCCTCCGCCCGCGGACTCGGCCGGGTCCGGTCGCGCCGGCCCCCGCCGTACGGCTCAGTCGGTCTGCGGCCAGTCCCAGCCGAGCTGGAGGAAGAGGCCGAGGCGGTCGCTCACGGCGCGGATCTCGGAGATCCTGCCGTCGACCAGCGTGAGGATCCAGATCGCCTCGACGTCGAAGTCGCGGCCGGTGGGCTCGGGCATGCGCGGGTGGGTCCCGTGGTGGACGCCCCGCTGCGTGACGCGGGCGACCACGCGGTCGCCTTCGGCGATGAGCTCGTCCACGCGGACGGTGAGCGGGTCGAACGCGGCGAGCTGCCGGCGCAGGCCGTCGAACGCCGCTCCCGGCTCGTCGGCCTCGCCGTGGATGATCTTGTTGTGGTCGACGACGTCGTGCGCCATGAACTGCGGCAGGTCTTCGAGGCGGCGGTCGCTGACCGCCTCGAAGAAGCCGAGCACGACCTTCTTGTTCTGATCTGACATCAGGTCCCCCTGGACGAGCGGTTTTCGGTCAGGCGGAGCCTAGCGGCCACCGTGCGGAACGGTTCGGGTTGTCCGGTTGCGCCACGACTCGCGGCCTCGACAGGCCCTGGGGCCGGTCGCGTGAGGCCTCACTCGTCCGGGCCGGTTCGACTCGACATGTTTTCGGTCGGCTGGACAGGGTGGACTTCCGTCCGCGGGAGGGCGTGGATACACGGTCCCGCCTCACCGATGGGAGCATCCATGCGCGGTCATCTCGCGCGCGCCGCCACGAAGGTCTGCCTCGTCCTGGCCGTGCTGGGCCTGACCCTGCCTGTGGCCACCACCTCCGCCGCGGCGCAGGACACCCACCGACGGACGGTCGTGCTGCCCCTCAGCGGCACCTTCCGGACGTTCGACCCGGGTTCGATCGACAACCCCTGAGACCAGGACGAAGTCCACAGACCGACAGCCCGGCATCCCGCGTGCGGCGGGAACCGGGCCGTCGTACCGCGGGGCTCGAAAACGGACTGCGTCAGCCGGCGAACGGATTGCCGTGCCCGGGAAGCTGCCCGCCCGGCGGCACGTACCGCAGCCGCCCGTTCCGGTCGGTCACCGGCGTGAACCCGGCCGCCTCCAGTCGGGCGGTGTACCTGACGACGAAGCGTCGGCTGATGGCGAACCCGACGGGTACCGGAGCCGCGGTCGCGGCCAGGAAGACTCCGGCGATGGTGAGGGCGTCGATCGCGTTGTCGCCGTACTCGGAGCCGATCCCCGCGGCGGCCAGGGCGAGGAAAGCGAAGATGAGTGCCAGCCGTTTCCCGGTGGAGTACTGACGCTTGAGGTCCAAGGTCATCCGGGCTTTGAGAAGTTCGAGTGCGTCGGGCGCGTACGACGGCAGCGAGACCCCGTCGCTCGCGTGCGGGTACCGAGCCCGGTTCTCCGCGGCGAGCGCCCGGGCCTGCGGGCTGGGGTCCGGAACGAGCCACATCACGCACGAACCGCCGCTGCCCAGCTTCAGGTCCGCGTACTCGTACCCGAATTGCTGCGCGATGAAGGCGAGCTTGGTGAGTCTCTTCATCGTCGTGGAAACGGTGAGCGTGACCGGCTCCCCGCTCTCCATCAGCCGCAGCATTTTCCGCATATGCGCTCTGCCCACTGGCCCCCCAGGTGCTCATGCTCCGGGCAGTTTTCCACAGCGGCTTGCTCCTGTGGAAACGGGTGTGGACCGCCCACCGCTCCTAGTCCGTGCGCGGTCCAAAAAGCGTGCGGTCCGACTCCGGGATCGGGACGTCGTTGATGCTGGCCTCGCGTCGGGACATCAGACCGTCGGGGGTGAACTCCCAGAGTTCGTTGCCGTGGCTGCGGTACCACTGGCCCGTCTCGTCGTGCCATTCGTACTGGAAGCGGACGGCGATGCGGTCGTCGGTGAACGCCCACAGCTGCTTGCGGAGCGCGTACCCGTTCTCCTTCGCCCACTTGCGGGCCAGGAAGGCCCTGATCTCGTCACGGCCCTTGAGGAACTCCTCGCGGTTGCGCCAGACGGAGTCGGGTGTGTAGGCGAGGGCGACCCGGTCGGGGTCGCGGGTGTTCCAGGCGTCCTCGGCCGCCCGCACCTTGGCGGCGGCGGTCTCGGCGGTGAACGGGGGAAGCGGGGGACGCTGCTCGGCCATGGGCGGCCCTTCCTGGCTCGTGGTGTTCAGGTGATCTCGAGTGTCTCGGTCACGCCGGGGCGGAGCCACCTCAGCCGGCCGGCGAGTTCCGGGTCGGCCGCGAAGGCCTCCGTGATGCGGGCCGGGTCCTCGGCGAGGTGGTCCCAGGAGTCGTAGTGGAGGGGGATCACCGTGCGGGCCCCGAGGGTGCGGGCGAGGGCGGCGCCCTCCGTCGCGCTCATCGAGAAGGCGCGGTCCCCGGTGGACGGGAAGTGCGCGTCGCCGAGGTGGAGGAAGGCCGTGTCGATGCGGAAGCGGTCGCCGATCTCCGTGAGGGCGTCGTGGCGGACGGTGTCGCCGGAGACGTAGAGCGTGCCGCCCTCGTACGCGACGACGAAGCCCGTGACGGGGCCGGTGACGTGTTCCGTGCCCTCCGGGCCGTGGCGGGCCGGGGTCGACGTGACCGTGACGGTCGTCGTTCCGGCCGTGACCTTCCGGCTCTCCCAGGGGGCGAGGCCCTCCGCCCGGCCGCCGAGGCGCTCGGCGCCCTCGGGGGTGGTCAGCACCAGGTCCGCGCCGGCCAGGACCTCGCGGCCGGTCGGGTCCAGGTTGTCGGCGTGCTGGTCGTGGGAGAGCAGGACCAGGTCGACGGGCGGGAGTTCGGCGGCGGTCAGGGCCGGGCCGGTGGTGCGGTGGAGCGGGCGGGCGCCCGGGTAGTCGGCGGGGGCCGGGTCCAGGGCGGGGTCGGTGAGGACGGTGAGGTCGCCGATCCGGAGGAGGACGGTCGCCGTGCCGAGGTGGGTGACGGTGACGGTGGTGGTCACGAGCGGGCCTCGATCTTGGTCCGGAGCGCGCCGAGCAGGCCCTGGAGCAGCTCGATCGTCGTCTCGTCCGTGAGGTTGCCGTCGGCGTCGAAGCGCTCGTGGGAGCGGAAGACGTGGACCTCGGGCTTCACGACGACGTCGCTGTCGGTCCAGACGAAGACCTGGCGCAGGGCCAGCTGCGCCCGGACGGTGCCGAAGTTGGTGGGCGCGGCGCCGAGGATCGCGACGGGCTTGCGGTGCAGCGGGAGGCCCTCGGTCCTGGTCCAGTCGGTGGAGAGCCAGTCGAGCGCGTTCTTGAGGACGCCGGGGATGGAGTAGTTGAACTCCGGGGTGGCGATGAGCAGTCCGTCCGCCTCCATGACCCGGCGGCGGAGCTCGTCGACGACGGCCGGGCGCTTCTCGGGGGTGTCGAGGTCCAGGTCGTACGGCGGGATCTCGCGCAGGTCCTCGTAGATCTCGATCTCCAGGCCGCCGGGGTTGAACTTCTGCGCGGCGCGGAGGAGTTGCGTGTTGTGCGAGGTGGCGCGGAGCGAGCCGGAGATGGCGAGGATCGTGGACGCGGTCATGGGAGTCCCCCGGTCGGTCGGATGGGTCGGACGAGTCGGTGAGTCGGGCGGGTCGGCGGGTGCCGGGCTCGACAGCCATGAAGCTAAACCGATCAGTTCAGTCTGTCAACCGAACCGTTCAGTCTTGACAGTGAACTGAATGGTGTAGTTCATTCGATGGCATGAGCACACTCACCACGGGGGGGGCCGTCGCCCGCGTCGCCCGCCCCTTCCACACCTACGAAGGCGCCGGATTCCCGGTGCGCCGCCCCTTCCCCACCGCAGAACTCCCCTTCGTGGACCCCTTCCTGATGATCGACCAGGTCGGTCCCGTCGACCTCGCGCCCGGCGAGGCGAAGGGCGCGCCCCCGCACCCCCACCGGGGCTTCGAGACGATCCAGTACGTCCTGGACGGCGACATCGCCAACGCCGACTCGCGCGGTCACCGCGCCGTCGTCCGCGCGGGCGGCGTCCAGTGGCTCACCGCCGGCTCCGGGATCGTCCACGAGGCCCTGCCCACGCCGGAGTTCCTCGCCTCGGGCGGCCGGCAGCACATGCTCCAGATCTGGCTGAACCTCCCCGCCCACCTCAAGGGCGTCCCGCCGCGCAGCCAGAACGTGGAGCCCGGCGACCTGCCGGTGGCCGTCACCCCGGAGGGCGCCGAACTGACCGTCCTCGCCGGGACCAGCCACGGCGTGACCGGCCCCTTCGAGACCCGTACGCCGGTACTCGTCGCCCACGGGCGGCTCGCCCCCGGCACCCGCGCCGAGTTCACGGCCCCGGCCGGCCACAACGCGATGGTGTACGTGATGCGGGGCGAGGTCACGGTGGCCGGCGAACACCTCCCCGACGGCCACCTCGCGGTCCTGGCGCGGGACGGCGAGCGGTTCACGGTCGAGGCCCTGGACACCGCCGCCGAGGTCCTGGTCCTGACGGGTGAACCGATCGGCGAACCGGTGGCCCGGAGCGGCCCGTTCGTGATGAACACGGCCGAGGAACTCCGCGAGGCGGAGCGCGACTTCAGGCAGGGCCTGATGGGACGGATGCCGGCATGAGGGCTCTGCCGAAGGCACGGGGCGAGGGCTCGCCCGAGCCGCGCCCGCTCGCGGGACTTGGGCCACGAGCCCATCCGCGGCCCGGTGGTCGGTTTGTGCCCACCCGTTCCGCCCTGAGGAACGCCTGCCCACAAACCGGCGACACGGGCGCCGGGCTCCGTGCCGGTCTGTTGCTCGCCGCTCTCGCCGCGCCCGCCTCGATGGGGGTCTCCGGGCCCAGCCTGGCCCTCCCGGAAGCCGCCCGCGTCCTCGCCGTCGGGCCCGGGGCCGCCGCCTGGCTCATGACCGCCTTCGGGATCGGCATGGCGGTCGGCACCCCGCTCCTCTCGGCCACCGCCGGGCGCCGGCACGGCCCCGCCGGGGTCATCAGGGCCGCCGCCGCCCTCGTGGTCCTCGGCGCGCTCCTCGTCCTCCTCGCGCCGAACCTGCCCCTGGCGATCGCCGGGCGGGCCCTGGAGGCGGTCGGGGCCGCGGGTCTGAACGTCGCCGCGTTCCAGCTCGCCGGCCGGGACCGCTCGGGCCGGACCCCGGGCCTGGTCGCGATCGGCAGCGCGGTCGGCGGCACCGCCGGCCTGTTCGTGGGGGCGGCGGTGGCCGGGGCGCTCGGCTGGCGCGCGGCCCTGGTCCTCCCGCTGCTCGGCCTGCTGTCCCTGCGCCCGGCGCTCCGGCTCACGGGCGGGTCGCCGACGCCGGGCGACGACACCCCCCGTACCCCCGGGCTGCCCCTCGACATCCTCCGCGACCGCCGCTTCCTCGCCGCCGCCGGGCTGATGCTGGCCCTCTCGACCGTCAACTTCGCCCTGCTGTACGCCGCTCCGCGCCGCGTCGCCGCGCTCACCGGCTGGAGTGCGGTGGAGACGGGAGCCGTCGCGTCCGTCGCCGCGCTCGCCGGGGCGCTGCTGTCCTGGCAGCTGGTCCGCGTGGCCCCGAAGCTCGGCCCGGCCCGGCTGCGGGTGTCCCTCGCGCTCGGTTCGGCCGTGGCGCTCGTGCTCGCCGTGGCCGCGCCCTGGCCGGTGGCCGTCCTGATCGGTTCGGGGACGAGCGCGCTCGTCACGGCCGGCGGTCAGGGGCTGCTCACGGGCGCCGCGACCGGGGGCCTGCCGCCGGCCCGGCACGGTCTGGCGATCGGCCTGTTCAACCTGGCCTTCCTGGTCGGCGTCGCGGCGGGCCCCGCCCTCGCCTCGTCCCTCACCTCCCTCTGACCCCCACCCGAAACCCGACCTCGGCACCCCACCCGACACCCGGCGTCTGACGCCTCACGCCTCTTGGAGCCCCCATGTCACTCCCCGACCCGAAGGCCTACCCCGCCCCCCGTTACACCGGCGACGAGGGTGAGATCAGCGCCCGGTTCCGTCCCGCCACCGCGGCACCCGACCACGTCAGCAACGGCACCGCTTACCACTACCTGTCCACCACCGCCTCCACCGACGGCGAGTACGGCCTGTACCGCGTGGAGATGGGACCGGAGTCGGGCGGTCCGACCACCCACTTCCACAAGGCGATGTCGGAGGCCTTCTTCGTCCTCTCCGGCACCGTGCGGCTGTTCGACGGGGAGAAGTGGGTGAACGCCTCCTCCGGCGACCACCTCTACGTCCCGGTCGGCGGGCTGCACGCCTTCCGCAACGAGTCCGACGAGCCGGCCTCGATGCTCATGCTGTTCGCCCCGGGCGCCCCCCGGGAGGAGTACTTCGAGAACATCAGCCGTCTCGGCGACCTCACCGACACCGAACGGGCGGAGTTCTTCCTCCGCCACGACAGCTTCTTCCTCTGAGGGCGACGCCCTGCGGGAGCTTTTGCAGACCAAACCGTTCAGTTCATATACTGGCGGACCCGCCACCGCAGCTAAGGAACGCCCCATGGGAGCCGACGCACAGCACGCCGACGCGATCGACGAGTACGGCATCCCGATCATCCCGGACCCGGCGGACGCGGCCTCGCGCAAGCGCCAGGCGATCATCGACGCGGCGCTCGCGGAGTTCCTCGCGGAGGGGTACTCGGCGGCGTCCATGGACGCGATCACCCGCGGCTCCGGCGTCTCGAAGGCGACGATCTACAAGCACTTCGGCAGCAAGGAGCGCCTGTTCCTCGCCGTCATCGGCGGCGTCCTGCCGAAGACGTACGCCGATCTGGAGCCCTCCAACTCCACGATCGCCGACGCCCCCGACCTGCGGGCCGCGCTCGTCCGGCTCACCACCGACTGGGCCCGGATCCTGCTGCGCCCCGACATCATGAAGCTGCGCCGCCTGGTCATCGGCGAGATCGACCGCTTCCCGCAGCTCGGCCAGCTCTGGTACCGGGTCAGCTACGACATGAACAACGGCCCGCTCGTCGAGGCCTTCACCGAGCTGAACGCGCGCGGCGTCCTCGACGCGCCCGACCCGGCGCTCGCCGTGCAGCAGCTGGTGGCGGCGACGGTGGGCGTGCCCCAGCTCGTCCGCACCTTCTCCCCCGACGCCGAGATCGACGACGCGGAGCTGACGCGGGTGATCAGCTCGGGAGTGGATCTGTTCCTGGCCCGGTACGCGCGCTCCTGAGCCGCCGCACCCACGCGAGGACCAGCAGGGCCACGGCCCACCCCCCGGTGGTGAGCAGCTGCGTACGGCTCGCGGCGTCCCCCAGCATGAACAGCAGCACCCCGCCGATCCCGGCGAGGGCGGCGACGGCCCGCGCCGAGGGGCCGCGCAGCCGCAGGTGGGAGGCGGCGATCAGCGCCCAGACGAGCAGGATCGCGGCGCCGATCGAGTTGAGCAGGAACGGGAAGACCGTGCGCGGCCAGACCATGCTGAGCACGACGGAGACGAACCCGAACGCGGCGGAGGCGAGGACGGCGGCGTACGGGACGCCCGACCGCCCGCCGAGCCTGCCCAGGGCGCGGGGCGCGTCGCCGCGCCCGACGAGGGCGTACAGCATGCGGGAGGAGCCGTAGATGTTGGCGTTCATCGCGGACAGGAGCGCCACGAGGACGACGGCCTTCATCAGGTCGGCGGCGCCGGGCACGCCGATCCGGCCCATGACGGCGGCGTACGGGCCGTCGGCCACGGCCGGGTCGTTCCACGGGACGAGGGCGACGACGACGGCCATCGAGCCGAGGTAGCAGACCGCGACCCGCCACATCACGGCCCGGACGCCGGCCCGCACGGCGCGGGCCGGGTCCTCGCACTCGGCGGCCGCGATGGTCACGGTCTCCAGGCCGCCGAAGGCGAAGACGGCGGCGACGACGCCGACGGCGACGCCGTGCCAGCCGTGCGGCAGGAAGCCGCCGTCGTGGAGGAGGTGCCCGGCCCCCGGTGAGGGGGTCCCGGGCATCAGCCCGCCGAGCACGACGGCGCCGAGCAGGAGGAAACCCGCGATGGCGGCGATCTTCAGGCCGGCGAACCAGAACTCCAGCTCGCCGAAGTTCCGTACGCCGGTGAGGTTGCTCGCGGTGAAGACGCTCATGAAGACGGCGACCCACGCCCAGCCGGGCACGGCGGGCACCCACCCGCCGACGACGTGCGCCGCCGCGACGGCCTCGGCGGCGACGCTCACGACGAGCAGCGCCCAGTACATCCACCCGGCGAGCAGCCCGGCCCACGGCCCGAAGGCCGTCCGCGCGTGCTCGGCGAAGGACCCGCTGACCGGGCGGTCCGCGGACATCTCCCCGAGCATCCGCATCACGAGCACGGTCAGCACCCCGGCGAGGACGTACGAGACGAGGATCCCGGGCCCGGCGGCCGCGATCCCGACCCCCGACCCGACGAACAGCCCGGCCCCGATGGCCCCGCCCAACGCGATCATGGCCAGATGCCGCTGCCGCAGCCCTGCCCCCCGTACCCGCCCTGTCATGTTCCCCCCGCATTCCGACCGACCAGCCCCGGAGCTTGACGCCTGCCCCCGGGGGAGGGCAACCGGATCCCGTGGGCTGAGACGTCCCGGGAAGCGGGGGGGGAGGGACGGGACGGCGTCAGCTCTGGGCCACCAGTCGCACCGCGAGGACGACGATCAGCGTGCTCGACGCGAGTGCCGTGCCCAGGCGGCCCCGTGTGCCCGTCAGGATGCGGCCGAGGAGGGTGCCGCCCAGGGCGAGGAGGAGCTGCCAGCTGGCCGAGGCGGCGAGGGCGGCGAGGACGAAGGCCGTGCGGTCCGGCAGCGTGTCGGGCGCCGAGGGACCCGTGGCGAGGATGAGGGCGGCGAAGTAGATCACCGTCATGGGGTTCAGGATCGTGATCCCCAGGAAGGTGACGTACGCCCGGACCGGCGTCAGGGCCGTACCGTCGTCGCGGGAGGCGAGGCCGCCGTCGCGGTACGCGGTCAGCGCGCCCCACGCGGCCCGCAGGGCCAGCACGGTGAGCACCAGCGCGGACGCCCACCGCAGCGGGGTCATCACGGGAGCGAGCACGGGGACGAGCGCGGAGCCGCCGGCCACGGCGAGCAGGGCGTAGGCCCCGTCGGCCGTGGCGACGCCGAGGGCCGCGCCGGCGCCCGTGCGCCAGCCGGTGCGGGCCGTGACGGCCACGAGGTAGGCGCCGACCGCGCCGACCGGGATCGCGATGCCGTAGCCGGCGAGCAGGCCGGCCACCACCGCGGCCGTCACGCGACGGCGGGGATCGCGCCTCCGGGGGAGCCGGGCTGCTGCTGTCGGCGGTAGTCCGCGCCGTCCTTCGTACGGGAGAGGAAGCCGCCGGTCACGAGGAAGCGGCGCAGCGCCGGGAAGTCCTCGTGCACGCTGCGCAGGGCGTCGTTGACCTCGGCCTCGCGGTAGGTCCGGTCCGCCTCGAAGAGGGTCGCGGCGAGGTGCGCGAGCAGCGCCTCGCGGCGGGCGGGCTTGCGCGGGATCGCCTTGATGCGCCCGTCGACGGAGAACAGGTCCGCGACGGGGCGGGGCTCCGCGGCGGAGCGGGACTCCGCGACGGAGCGGGACTCCGCGACGGAGCGGGACTCCGCGACGGGGCGGGACTCCGCGGCGAAGCGGGAGGGATGGCTGGTCATGCCGGAGAGCGTGGCGCCCCGCGCCCCCGCCCCGCAAAGGGTTTTCCCGCGCTCACGCGGAAAGGGCCGCGGGTCAGACGAGGCCGTTCCAGCCCCAGCGCGGAGTGGGGCCGGGGGTGCCGAGGTCGGTGCCCGGGGCCGAGGCCGAGACGTCCTTGGCGATCCGCGTGCCCCAGTCGAAGTACTCCAGCACCCGGCGGCGCAGCAGGGCGTCGTCCGGCAGTTCCTTCTCCACGGCCGCCGTCATCAACTCCATCCAGCGCAGTCGCTGCTCCTCCGTGATGCCGAGCCCGAGGTGGGCGCGGAGCAGGGCCTGGTGCCCGCCGAGCTCCGCCGTGAACTCGGCCGGTCCCGAGAAGACCTCCGCCAGCCACACGGCCACGTGCTCCACGTGGGTGGCGGTGAAGTCGGCGAAGACGGGGGCGAGGAGGGGGTCGGCCAGGACCCCTTCGTAGAACGTCTCGGAGAGCCGGCGCAGCGCGTCGGCGCCGCCCACGGCCTCGTACAGGGTGTTCGTGTGCTCAGCGCTCATGGAGGGCCTCCGGGATCCGGGATGCGTCCTCCCAGCTTTCCTCCAACAGGTCCCGGATCCAAGGATGTTCGCTCTCAGGTGCAAGCCCCTGCGGGCCCGGAGCGCACGACGGAGGCCCGTCGCCGGCCACCCTGGCGGGTGGGAGGTGACGGGCCTCGTGCTTCGGCGGCCGGGGCGGTCACGCTGTCAGTTGCTGCGGGCCGTGATGTCGCCGTACGCCGTGGTGGCCCGGATGTCCAGGACGGGAGTGCCGTCGTTCCGGAGGGAGTTGCTCACGCGGCCGTAGGCGGTGCCGGCGTCCAGGGAGGCGGAGACGCCGGTGGCGGCGCCGACCGTGATGTCACCCTTCTGGGTGCTCAGGGCGACCGTGCCGTTCCCCGCCTCGGTGATGCGGATGTCGCCCCGGGCGGTGCTGATCTCGGCGGAGCCGGTCAGCCGGCCGACCTCGATGTCGCCGTCGACGGCGGTGAGGCGGAGGCTCGCGGCCTCGTCGATCTTGATCTGGCCGTACGCGCCCTCGAAGGTGACGTCGCCGAGCCGTCCGACGCCGCGCAGCTCGGTGGCGGCGGCCTCGGCCTCGACGCGGGAGCCGGCGGGGAGCTGGACCGTGACCTCGATGGAGCCGGTGGCGCCGAGGACGCTGTTCTTCGACTTGGGGACCTCGATGCGCAGGACCCCGTCGGCGTAGGCGACTTCGGTGCGCTCGGCCGTCTTCACGTCGCGGCTCTTGGAGGGGTCGGCGGGCAGGATCTCGACGGTGGTGTCGGCCCGGTCGGCGGCGATGAGCCGGACGCGTCCGGCGGGGACGGCGAGGACGGCGGCGATCGGGGCGGTGGTGTCGAACTTCTGCATGGTGCTGCTCCTTCGTCTCTGGCGGGCGCTTGTTCGCCGCGCTGTTTCCGATGAAGGAAAAGCTACGTTGCGTTCGAGGACTCAGCAAGCACTTCGTTGCACAAAAATGGCATTAACACAGGTCAGTTACGGGATTTCATTGCAATGGCCTCACGTCTAACGCAACGAACCTCACTCAGTACGTTGCAATGGATTGCGTGTGAACGCTATGCTGACGGCACCACGGACGACGAAGGAGACCGCGATGCCGGGAGGCAGACTCACCCAGCCCGAACGTCAGCAGATCGCGCTGGGACTCGCCGACGGCCTCGCGTACGCGGAGATCGCCCGGCGCCTCGACCGCCCGACCTCGACCGTCACCCGCGAGGTCATGCGCAACGGCGGACCCACCGGCTACCGCGCCGACCTCGCCCACCGCGCCACCGAGCAGCGCGCCCACCGCCGCAAGCCGGCCTCGCCCCGGGGGACGGCGGCCTCCCCGCAGGAACACGGGCGCGACGCCGAGGCCGTGCGCGCGTACGAGGAGACGTTCACGACCGTCATGATGGGCTCGGGCATGCCCAAGATGATGGCCCGCGTCATGGCGAGCCTGACGCTCGCCGACACGGGCAGCCTCACCGCGTCCGAGCTCGCCGAGCGCCTCCAGGTCAGCCCGGCGTCCGTCTCCAAGGCGGTCGCGTTCCTCGACGGGCAGGGCCTCATCCGCCGGGAGCGCGACGACCGCCGCCGCGAGCGCTACACCGTCGACGACGACGTCTGGTACCAGGCGATGACGGCCTCCGCCCGGTCCATCGCGCAGGTGGGCGACACCGCGCGGCAGGGCGTCACCGTCCTCGGCTCCGACACCCCGGCCGGCCACCGCCTGGAGAGCGTCGCCCGCTTCCTCGACTTCGTCTCCGAGAGCACGGCCCGGGCCGCCGAACAGGCCCGGGCCATCCTCCACACGAAAAACCCCGCCCCGGGGGAGACCCCCACGGCCCCAGGCGGTGGCGGATCTTCTTGACGAGCTCCGCCGGGTCCGGCCGCCGGAGCAGGCCGTAGTGGTCCGCGTCCAGCTCCACGACCGTCGACGGGCGGGGGCGCCGGGGCGTGGCTCAGCGGTAGATGAGGAGTTCTTGTTCTGTCGCGCCCGTGAGGGAGTAGCGCGTCCGGACCAGTGGGCGGCCCGCGTAGATGCGGATCAGTGTCGACGCGTCGCCGGAGAAGCGCGCCGGCGGCCGCCCCTCGGTCTCGTTGCCGAGGGACACCGGGCCGCCGTCCCGGCCGGCCAGGTCGCCGATCAGGCGCGGTGTCTCCCGGCGGCGGCTCGTCACCGCCAGCAGCGGGAGGGCGAGGTCGAGCGCCGCGCCGCAGTACGCGCCGGGCTCGCCGAAGGCCTCCCGCACGTCCCCGGCGTGGATCCACTCGCCGAGGGCGACCGCGTCGAGCCGGCCGTCCTCGCGGTCCGCGATGACGGGGCCCGCCTCGGTCAGGCCGCGTTCGAGTTCGTCGAGGATGCGGCCGATGGGCCAGTCCTCGCGTTCGGCGACGTCGCAGGCGTTGGCCTCCGGCAGGAAGACGCCTTCTTCGAGGCGGTCCTCGACGATCCGGACGAGCGCCGCCCCGCAGTGGGCGAGGACCTGGCGGGCGGTCCAGCCGGGGCATGCGGTGCGGAGCTCGTACGCCTCCTCGGGCGTGCGCCGGAGGAGCGGCATCAGCAGGTCCCGTTCGGTGCGGAGGAGCCGGTCCGGGAGCCAGGGGTCGCGTTCGGTACACATGCCGGACTCAGTAGCGGTAGTGGTCCGGCTTGTACGGGCCCTCCACCGGAACCCCGATGTACGACGCCTGCTCGGGGCGGAGGGTCGTCAGGCGGACGCCCAGCGCGTCGAGGTGCAGGCGGGCGACCTTCTCGTCCAGGTGCTTCGGGAGCGTGTACACCCCGACCGGGTACTCCTCCGTCTTCGTGAAGAGCTCGATCTGCGCCAGCGTCTGGTCCGCGAAGGAGTTCGACATCACGAAGGACGGGTGGCCGGTCGCGTTGCCGAGGTTGAGGAGCCGGCCCTCGGAGAGGACGATGACGACCTTGCCGTCGGGGAACGTCCAGGTGTGGACCTGCGGTTTCACCTCGTCCTTCACGATGCCCGGGATCCGCGCCAGGCCCGCCATGTCGATCTCGTTGTCGAAGTGGCCGATGTTTCCCACGATCGCCTGGTGCTTCATCCTGGCGATGTCGGACGCCATGATGATGTCCTTGTTGCCCGTCGTCGTGATGAAGATGTCCGCCGTCTCCACCACGTCGTCCAGCGTGGCCACCTGGTAGCCGTCCATCGCCGCCTGGAGCGCGCAGATCGGGTCGATCTCGGTGACGATGACCCGCGCGCCCTGTCCGCGCAGCGACTCCGCGGAGCCCTTGCCGACGTCGCCGTAGCCGCAGACCACGGCCGTCTTGCCGCCGATCAGCACGTCCGTCGCCCGGTTGATGCCGTCGACGAGTGAGTGCCGGCAGCCGTACTTGTTGTCGAACTTCGACTTCGTCACGGCGTCGTTCACGTTGATCGCCGGGAAGAGGAGCGCGCCCTCGCGGTGCATCTCGTACAGGCGGTGGACGCCCGTCGTCGTCTCCTCCGTCACGCCGCGGATGCCGGCGGCCATCGCCGTCCAGTCCAGGGTGGTGGACTCCAGCAGGGCGCGTACGACCGCCAGCTCCTCGTTCGAGGCCTCCGGCAGGACACCCGTCTTCTGGTACTCCACACCCTTGTGGACGAGCAGCGTCGCGTCACCGCCGTCGTCCAGGATCATGTTCGGGCCGTCGGCGCCGGGCCAGGTGAGGGCCTGCTCGGTGCACCACCAGTACTCCTCCAGGGTCTCGCCCTTCCAGGCGAAGACCGGGATGCCGGCGGCGGCGATCGCGGCGGCCGCGTGGTCCTGCGTCGAGTAGATGTTGCAGGACACCCAGCGGACCTCGGCGCCGAGCGCCACGAGGGTCTCGATGAGGACCGCGGTCTGGACCGTCATGTGGAGCGAGCCGGTGATCCGGGCGCCCGCCAGTGGCCGCATCTCCGCGTACTCGCGGCGGATCGCCATCAGGCCGGGCATCTCGTGCTCGGCGAGGGTGATCTCCTTCCGGCCGAAGGCGGCCAGGGAGAGGTCGGCGACCTTGAAGTCAGAAAACGCGGTACCGGTGAAGTCAGACATGCGCTGCAACTCTCCTTGCGCTGAGGATGGTTCGGTGGATTTCCAGGGCCGCCGTCGACTTGTTGAGCGTGATGTAGTGCAGGCCCGGCGCGCCCTCGTCGAGCAGCCGCAGGCCCATCCGCGTCGCGTGCTCGACGCCGATGCGGTACGCGGCGGCCGGGTCGTTCCTCGCCGCCTCCAGGCGGTGCGCCAGGTCCTCGGGGAAGGCCGCGTCCGACAGCTCGGCGAAGCGGCGGATCTGGCGCACGTCGGTGGCCGGCATGATCTCCGGGATGATCGGGATGTCGCAGCCGGCGGCGGCGACCCGGTCCCGGAGCCGCAGGTAGTCCTCGGGGTCGAAGAACATCTGCGTGATGGCGTAGTCCGCCCCCGCCCTGCACTTCGCCACGAAGTGCGCGAGGTCGGCGGCCGGGCCCTCCGAGCGGGGATGGCCTTCGGGGAAGGCCGCCACGCCGATCCTGAACTCGCCCAGCGAACGGACCAGTTCCACGAGTTCGTACGCGTACGCGAAGCCCTGCGGGTGCGGGGTCCACGCGCCGCGCGGGTCGCCCGGCGGGTCGCCGCGCAGCACGAGCACGTCCCGGACGCCGGCGTCCGCGTAGGCGCCGATGACGGCCCGCAGCTCGGCGACCGAGTGCCCGACGGCCGTCAGATGGGCGACGGGCCGCAGGGTGGTCCCGGTGACGATCCGTTTCGTGACGTCGATGGTCCGGTCGCGGGACGAGCCGCCCGCGCCGTACGTCACGGAGACGAAGTCCGGCTTGAGGGCCTCGACCCGTCGGATCGCGTCCCAGAGGACCTGCTCGCCCTTGTCGGTCTTCGGCGGGAAGAACTCGAAGGAGTACGTCGGGGTCACCTGCGGCCTCCCGCGTTGAAGTAGCTCGCCTCCGGGTGGTGGACGACGATCGCGTCCGTCGACTGCTCGGGGTGCAGCTGGTACTCCTCCGACAGCACGACCCCGATCCGCTCCGGCCGGAGCAGCGCGGCGATCTTCGCCCGGTCCTCCAGGTCGGGGCAGGCCGGGTAGCCGAGGGAGTAGCGGCAGCCCTGGTACTCGGTGCGCAGCATCCCGGCCATGGACGCCGGGTCCTGCCCGCCGATGCCCCACTCCTTCCGCACCCGGGCGTGCCAGTACTCGGCGAGGGCCTCGGCCAGCTGCACGGAGAGGCCGTGGAGTTCGAGGTAGTCGCGGTAGGCGTCGGCGGCGAAGAGCCGGGCCGTCTCCTCCCCGATCCTGGATCCGACGGTGACGACCTGGAAGGCGACCGCGTCCACCTCGCCGGAGTCCTCGGCGCGGTGGAAGTCGGCCAGGCAGAGGCGGCGGCCCCGCTGCTGGCGGGGGAAGGAGAAGCGGGTCCGCTCGCCTCCGTCCTCGTCCAGGACGATCAGGTCGTCGCCCTTGGACACACAGGGGAACCAGCCGTGGACGACGGCTGCTTCGACCAGGTCCTCGCGTTCGATCCGGTCGAGGAGGGCGCGCAGGCGCGGCCTGCCTTCCGTCTCGATGGTCGCGGTGTCCTTCAGTCCCCACTGGCCCTTGAAGAGGGCGGTCTCGTCGAGCCAGGGGGCGTACTCGGACAGCGGGATGCCGGTGGTGACCCTCGTCCCGAGGAACGGGGGGTCGGGTACGGGGTTGTCGGTGGCCACGTCGGAGCGTCCGGCCGGCTCGGGCTCCCGGACCTCCACCACCGGCTGCCGGGCCACGCGGCGCTGCTTGAGCGGGGGCAGTACGGCGCCGGGGACGCCCTTCTTCACGGCCATGAGGGCGTCCATGAGGCGCAGGCCCTCGAAGGCGTCGCGGGCGTAGCGGACCTCGCCCTGGTAGATCTCGTGGAGGTCCTGCTCGACGTACGC
>NZ_JBEXSZ010000067.1:0-42788 GCF_040613865.1 Streptomyces sp. NPDC006197
GAGGGCGCCGCCAACGTCATCTTCCGCAAGCAGATCGCCGAGGCCGAGGACCCCGACGCCATGCGGGCCCGCATGGTCAAGGAGTACAAGGCCGAACTGATGCACCCCTACTACGCGGCCGAACGCGGTCTGGTCGACGACGTCATCGACCCCGCCGACACCCGCCAGGTACTCATCAGGTCCCTCGCGATGCTCCGCACCAAGCACGCCGACCTGCCGTCCCGCAAGCACGGCAATCCCCCGCAGTGACGGAGCACCCTCGACGGCCGGGCGGCAACGCGCGATACGCACCCGGGAAGCCCTGATCCGATCCGCGGCCGAGAGCTTCGCCCGCGAGGGCTTCGCGGTCGTGTCGCTCACCGGGATCAGTACACGGTCAGGGGTGAGCAACGACGCGCTGCACTTCCACTTCGCCGGCAAGACAGCCTTGGCGGAGGCCGCCGAGGAGGCCGCGCCGGCCCGGCTGCAGGCGATGGCGGGCGAGAAGTCACCGGGCGCCCCGAGCCGGCTGCAGCACCTCGTGGAACGTGTCCTGCGTGGGCCGGTTCTCCGCTGAGACGTGCCCGCATTCTTCGATTCCCGTCATCCGCTCGTGAACGAAGCCCCAGGTCAGAGACCTGGGGCTTCGTCGCCGTCGAGGGCCCTGCGGGCCTTATTCGGTGCGCAGGGCCGTGGTCGTGCGGGTCCTGGCGGCCCAGCCGGCGGGCAGGAGCGCGCCCAGGGCGGCGATGAGCAGGCCGCCGAGTGCGAGCGGGAGCAGTTCGGCCCCGTGGTAGACGGCGATGACGGAGTCGGGAAGGCGGAGCCCCACGCTGTCGCCCATCGCGGGGATGATCCGGCCGTGCAGGGCCACGCCGAGCGGCACGCCCAGCGCGCCCGCGACGAGTCCGGTCACGGCCACTGAGGTCAGGACCATCGCGATGGTCTGCCGAGGGGTCATGCCCAGCGCCTTGTGGACGCCGATCTCCCGGACGCGCTCGCGCGTGTCGAGCAGGACGCCGTTCAGCACGCCGCATCCTCCGGGCCCCCCGCCCGTCAGGCGTGGCGGGCGAACGCGACGAGCATCGCGAGCGCGGAGACCGGCAACGGCAGGCTCCCCGCCGGTTTGGTGTCGGAGCCGTACAAGCAGCACGATCGTGGGGGTCAACAGCTCGCCGCCGGCAACGCCCATGATCGCGGCGACCACGACGGTGCCGAACCCGGCCACCACCTGGACCGGGGCGGGCAGGGCGGTGATCACGACGACCAGGCTCATCGCCTTGTTGAGGATGACGGCCGACAGGGCCGCGCGGGGAGGGCCCGAAGATCGTCCCCGCCTGTCGGCGTGCTGTCAGGGCGTGCGCCGCGCGAGGACGAGCAGCACGGCCGGTACGAGGCCGAGCACGAAGCCGGAGGGTCCCAGGATCCAAGCGCTCACGAGGACCCACACACCCAGGGTCCAGCCCGCGTAGCGCGGGATCTCCTGGCCGGTGCGCGCCATCCGCACGGTGAGGAGTCCCAGCAGGAGCAGCGGCACGGCGAGACTGCCCGGGAGGGCCCAGAAGTCGGCCCGTGAGGCGACGACGGCGGGGTCCGTCATGTCGGCACCGCGCAGCTCGCCGCTGAGCCAGTCCCCCCATCTCGACCGCGTGGTGACGGCGAACAGGACGATGTGCGCGGTACCGATGGCGCTCATGCTGCGCCCAGCCCAGGTGTTCAGGGTGCGGGCGCGGGTCCCGCCCGCCGACATGGTTACGATACCGCTAGTTCCGATACTCATAGTTCCGTATGATGCTCGCATGAAGCCCTCGAAGCAACCCACCGGCCGGCCACGGGAGTCCCGCGTGGACGACGCGATCCGAGACGCGGTACGCGAGCTGGTCCGGGAGGGGGGATACGCGGCGCTGACCATGGACGCCGTGGCCGCCAAGGCACGCGTGGGCAAGGCGGCCATCTACCGCCGCCACGCCTCGCGCAGCGAGCTGGTCTTCTCCGCGCTCGTCCACGGGCGCGAAACCGAACCACTGCCGGACACCGGATCGCTCCACGGGGACCTCACCGCGCTCGCGGACCTGATCCTGCGACTCTTCCGCGACCCGGCGGTCACCCCCGCCCTCCCCGGCCTGCTCGCGGAAATCAAACAACAGCCGGACATCGCCGCACGCTTCCGGGACACTTTCATCGCCGGCGAGCGGGCCGAGGTGACAAGGCTGCTCGACCGCGCCCTCGCGCGCGGCGAACTGACCTCGCCCGCCGACCCCGCACTCGTCCACGCCGCCGTACTCGGCTCCTGTTTCGCCTGGGTGTTCCTCCTGGACGAGCCCCCTACGCCCTCCCTCGCCCCCCGCGTCGCCGCGCTGGCGGCCGCCGCCGCCGACGCTTAGGCGCCGATCTCCTTTGGCGTTGGCGACGGCCGTGACGACTTCGGCGGGGTAGCCGGCGCGGTTGTGGGGGGTGCCGCCGTATTCGTCGGTGCGCCGGTCGGGGACAGGCACGGCCATCTGCCGGACGGAGGGGCCGACGAGGCCGTCCATGGAGATGACAGAGGGGCAAGGACGCGCCGGCCGGGGTGGGTGGCGCGCCCGACGTGCACGAGCTGGACGACGACGTGATCCGGCAGCACGACGGGGCAACCGCCGCATCAACACCCTGCGACCCTGCGCCGGAAGAGCTCGACCAGCGATTCCCCGGCCTGCTCGACATGGTCCTCTCTTGAACGAAGGCCCTGGTCGCTGACCAGGGCCTTCGTCGTCGTCCGGACCCCTCCGGGCGGTACGCGCCGGGGTGGGCCGGGAGCGGTCAGAACTCCAGCACCTCGCGGTCGAGCGGATACCGCGCACGGTGGGGTCCGTCGTACGGCGAGGGCGTGATCGGGAGGACGCCGGTCGGCTGGGTGCCCAGGTTGTCGTCCCAGAGGCGGGGTTCGACCTGTCCGACGACGCGGAACTTCCGGAAGGTGAACGGGGGGCTGTCGGTCGGGAAGAACTCGGGCGTGGTCATCACCTGGAAGTGCAGGTGCGGCGTGGTCGAGTTGCCGCTGTTGCCGATCAGCCCGAGGACCCGGCCGGGTTCGACGTGGTCGCCTTCCCGGACCCTGAGCGAGCCGGGCGCCAGGTGGGCGTAGAGCAGGTAGCGGCCGGGCGCGACCTCCACGGTGACGTGGTTGCCGACGGTCTCCTCGATGGGCGGGACCGGCGGCGTGACGGGCGGCGTGTTGTCCGGGATCCCGTCCTGGACCTCCACCACCCTGCCACCGGCCGCCGCCACAACCGGCTGCCGGTAGCTCAGGTAGCTGGTGAGCCGCGCGGGGTCGCCTTCCCAGGTCTGTCCCCGGTCGCCGACCTTGTACCAGTCGATCGCGAAGCGCTGCGGTACGTAGAAGCGGCCGTTGATCGGGCCGAGGCCGCGGCGGTGGTGGGTGTTGCCGCAGCACGACTCGCTGGAGTACCAGGTGCCGGGGCGGACCGGCGCGTCCAGGTTCAGCGGTGCGGTGCGGACGGTCCGGGTGATCTGGACCGTCTCCTCGAACGGGGAGGAGCCGGAGGCGGTGAGGACGGCTCCCGAGAGGTGGTGTTCGAGGGCCTTGGGCACCCACTGACCGCGGTCGAGGACCAGGTCGAGCCAGATAACCCACTGCTGGGAGCCCGGGATGACGGTCGGCGTCGGTCCGGGGGGCGCCGGCGTGTACCCGTCCGCACCCGGCAGGGGGTCGCCCACCGGGTTGGCGGCATCGGCCAGCGCCTGCCCGCTCAGCGAGCCCACCACCCGGTGCGTGCGGGCGTCCCGGACCTCGACGCGGTCCAGCCGCACCCGGGCGCTGCGGGGCAGTGCGTTCGTGGTGAGCAGTTCGTACGAGAGGTGCGTCTTGCCGTCCGTGGCGTCGAACGGCGCCGGTTTGGTCATCACGGCCGCCGTCAACGGCGTGAACTGGGGGGCCGGCGCCGGCGTGGCCGGGCCGGTCCCGTACCCGGGGGCCGTCGAAGCCGTCAGCATGCCGACCGCGAGCACGGCGGCGGCGAGCCCGCGACGTAGCGGGCCGCGGCCGGTGCGGTTGCGAGGGTGGCGCTCTGCCATGGTGCTCTTCCAGTCGTCGGTTCCGGGACCGCGAAGGGCACCGGTACGCCCCGCGCCGAGGCGCAGGCCCATGTAATCCGGCCGAGGGACGCTCCCGGCGGACGGCGCAGGAGTCGGGCTCCGAACTACACCCGTCCAGCCGCACCGGGCCGCCGAGCGGGGGCCGGCACGTACCCCATCCGCGCCCTCCAGGGCGGTGAACAGCGGTCACCACGGGCGTAAGCAGAACCTCCCGGAAGGACCCGCGAAGAGGAATGTCCGCAGGTCATAGGCCATATGGACGACCAAAGCGGCGGTGATTCCCCGGCTTGTGGCGCGGGCTCGGTTCCCGTCATCCGCCCTTGAACGAAGCCCCAGGTCAGCGACCTGGGGCTTCCGGTTTGCCCAGACCCCTGCCGACGTGGCGCACCACGTTCGCCCCACCTGGGCCCAGCCCATCGTGATCTTCCACCGTGCGGTCTCCAGGAGCCCTGTGGATCACGCGGTCGAATCGGATGCGTCGCTGCACAGGTTCCCCCCGGCCGGTCCGGCCGGGTACGGAATAATCAAGGCATGGCAGCCACGCCCAGCGTCTCCGAGGTCCGCCGCGCCAGATTCGCCCGACGGCTTCCCGTCGATCTCTCAGAGCTCGGCGGCCCCGCTCACGGTCACGTCGGCCTTCCGCTGCACCTCGCGTGGTCCGGCCTGTCCCGGTTCGACCTGGACCAACCTCGGTTGCGGATGAGCTGTTATCGGATCGTCCTGGCCGAGGGGCAGCACGATGACCTGGTCCGCTACTTGAACCGAGAGTTGCTCGTCTCCATGTGGCCCGTCCTTCGCACACTGATCAGCCGGGACATTCGCGACGTCTGGGAGAGCGCCTTCGACGAACTGGGGTCCAGCGACCGGGCGGCTGCGTGAATCTCACGGACCTGCACCGCCGTCTCCTCGCGGACGTCCTCGCGGCCGGCGATGTCTACCCGCTCGTACTCACCGGCGGCTACGCCGTCCAAGCGCACGGACTGGTCAACCGAGTCAGCCAGGACCTCGACGTCGCCACCGAGAACTCGGAGCCGATGGAGAGCATTGCCACCACCGTACGCACTGAGCTCGAACATCGCGGTTGGGCAGTCCGGGCGCTAGAGACCGATCCGCTGTCCGCACGGTTGATCGTCACCGACCCCACCTCCGGCGAGGAGTGCGAGGTCGATCTCCTCAAGGAAGTTCTCTGGCGTCCGCCGGTCACGACCGAGCACGGCCTGGTGCTGTCCCTGGAAGACGTGGTCGGGACCAAGGTCCGTGCACTGGCCGACCGTGGCCTGGCCCGCGACCTGATCGACGTCCGAGCCGCGTCCGGCCGTTGGAGTCACACAGAGCTTGAGGAGCTCGGCCGCCGCCACGCCCGCGGCACCTTCGACCTCACTGATCTCCAGTCCAGGCTTGCGGGAGCCGACTGGATCGACGACACCGAGTTCGCCGCGTACGGACTCGACGAGCAAAGCATCGGCGAACTGCGTCAGTGGGCACAGGCATGGGCTGACGACATCGCCGAGCGCCTTCTTGAACTGGAAGAACCACCCGAAGACTGACCCGCTTGGTTCTGGAACCCGACCCAGCGGCACCCGGCAGACGTCCACGGACCGCGGGAACTCCCCATTGACGAGCCCAGGAACGCGTGCCACAACGTGCCAGTAAGGGCGGTGAACAGCGGTCATCAGAGGTTCGCCCGAGGCGGCCGGGGCAGACCCGTCAACAGACGTTCTCGCAGGTCAGGTGCCGTACTCCCGCCCAAGTGCCGGACGATTCCCCAGCTTGTGGCGCGAGTTCGATTCCCGTCATCCGCTCATGAGAGAAGGCCCAGGTCAGCGACCTGGGCCTTCGTCGTTGTCTCGACCTCCTCAGCTCCTCCGCGCCCCGCTCGCCGGACTGCCTCCGCTCCCCCGGTGCAGGCTGGGGGACGGGCCGAGCAGCGTGGTCGGCTGGGCCGGTAGGGTCGCGCGCATGTGGGCGGGAGTAGACGCGGTCGACTGGTCTGAGCTGAAGCACAACTACGGTTCTGCCGAGGAGATACCGGTACTGCTCCGCCGGTGCGCCGGCCCGGATTCGGACGATGCCGAAGACGCCTCGTCCGAGTTGCTCAACCTGCTGTTTCATCAGGGCGGTTGGATCTGTTCCGCCGCATCGGCCGCACTACCCTTCATGCTGCGCCTGGCAGCGACACCACAAGTACCGAGCCGCTGCGCGATGCTGGAACTGGTGGCGATGCTGGCAGCGGAAGCCGGGCGAGTCGAAGCCCGGTTCCTCGATCCGGGTTGGGCATCGGCGTGGGAGCGGGCTCTGCCCGAGCTGCTGCGGCTGTTGGAGGTTCCCGAGCCGGGTATCCGGCGAGCCGCAATCGACGTGCTCGGGGCCTGCGACAGCCGTGGTGAACTGATTCTTCCCGGGCTGCTCCGGTCCTGGGAGGCAGAGGACGATCCGGCGACTCGCCTTGAGCTGGTTCTCGCCTTGGGTCACGCTGCGATGCGTGCGCCGGCCGGCGCACGCAGCGCCGAGGTCTTCGACCTGCTCCATGAACTGCTCGACGCTCCTCAGCCTCAGATGCGCCTGGCGGCGGTGCACGCGCTGGCCCCGACCGATCCCGACCTTCCTGCCCGGCGGCTGGACGTCTTGCTCGAAGCGGTCCGGGACCCGAGCGTCGAGTTGTGGCGCCACACCAGCTCGGTGCAGGCCGGAGTACTGGGTGTCCACCACTGGACCTCGGGACTGTTCACCGGACCAGCCCCCGACTTCACGCTGGGAGTGCTGGCGGACCATCACGACGACGAACAGCGGATCGCCGCCCTGGCCCAGGCGGGTGGCCTGCTGTCCCAGTGGCGCTCACCGGCCGCTCCCCTGCTGCCGCGCCTGGTCGGACGGCTGGACGATCCCGTCGCCGAGGTCCGTTTCCGGTCCGTCGAGCTGCTGGCCTGCCTCGGCCCGACGGCCGCCGCCCACGCGGACGAGGCCGCCTGCCTGCTCGCCGACAGCGCGGTCCGCACCACACGGAGAGGGGAGAGCGTGGGTGAGGGCGCCTTGTGGGCGCTGGCCCGGATGAACGATCCGCGATGCCTGCCTGGCCTGATCGAGCTCATCGCCGGCGCGCGATCCGGCTTCGCGTCGAACTCCGCCCACTATCCCGCGTCCGAATGGCATCACGTCGGCCTCCCCTCACTCCCTGAGGTGCTGCGCTACCTCCCGGACCACGCCGAGCTGCTCCTTCCGGCGATCTGCGACCGGATAGGCACCGTCGCGGACGACCGCCTGCTCCACCGGATCTGCGAGACGCTCGCCGAGTGGGGATCGGTGGCGGAGAAGGCCGTTCCACGATTGCTCGGCCTCCTGGAGGACGACCGGACCTGGACCGCGGCTGCAACGGCCCTGGCAGGGATCGGAAGGGGCGGGTCCGAAGCGGGAAGCCTGCTGCTGTCCCGGGTGGGTGTCGACGGGCCACACGGAGAGCTGGCGGCCTGGGCGTACTGGAGGGTCTGCGGCGAACCCGGACCGGCCTTGGAGCTCCTCGGTCGCAGCCTTGTCGAGCAGCGGATCCGGCATCCTGAACTGCGAAAGCTCGCTGGGCTGGGAGCACATGCCGCACCCCATGCGGACCGGCTCAGGATGATGACCACGGGCACCGACCCCTGGACCCGCGTCGAGGCCGCGCATGCGCTGTGGGCCGCTACCGGCGACACCGAGACCACCGTTCCCATCCTGACGGCGGTCGTACGTGACCTGGCCGAGGAGACCTACCTGCCGGTCATGCTTCCCGCAGTCCGGCACCTGGCCCGGATCGGCCACGCGGCCCGACCCGCCGCGGAGCTCCTGTGCGGCGTACCGGCCGGCAACCGGCGGCTGCGGTCCAACGGCGGCTGGCGAGGCTTCAACCAGGACGAAGAGATCCGTTCCGCCGTGCGGGAGCTGCTCAGTACGTCATCCTCTTGAAACGAACGCCTCGGCCGGCCTCACCCCTGGTGAGGAGTTGCACATGCGTGGCACGCCCATACCCCGACCGTGCCTTTCCGAGCCTCCGCATCCCCACCCACGCACAGGCCGACGAGCGCACCGTGGCCTCACCACCCACGCATGGTCGCCGTACTAGTCATCCTCGCCGAAGCCTTCCTGGATGTTCTCCTGCTTGCAGGACGGGCAGACGATGGAGGCGTGTGAATTGCTGCCGCCTTCGTGAGGGAAGTAGCTCGTTCCGCCCGAGAGCGACGACTGGCACCACTGGCAGGTGCGGCCGCCACCGTTCTTGCCACGGTTCGACGGGGCGACGAGCGTGCCGTCTTCATCGAAGTAGACCCGCCACCCGAAGCAACTGTCGTTGTGGCATTCGTACCGGCCCGAAAGCTCTCCCGAGTCGGCCCACAAGTCTTCCCCACAGTCGGGACAGGCCCGCCTCGAGCCACCACCGATGCTGCGCGACAGCTTGTCGAAGAAGCCCATCCTCGCCCTCCCCTTGGACGCCGCTCGTGTGGCGGCCGTCGCTCTTGCACAGCATCCTGCCAGCTGGGGACTTCGATGACCGTGGACTTCGTCAGGGGACCAGGCACGTGCCCCATCCGTGCCCTTCACGACGGTGAGCAGCGGTCACCACAGGTGCGGGCGGTTGCCGGCCGGGCTGTGGGAGGAGTGGCTTCCCCTCCGGCGGGCAGGGGACCGACGGCATGCTCCGCCGTGGCTCCGCAGGCGGGTTCCGGGAGCGTCCGGTGCTCAGTCGCGAGAACGCCTGGTGCCGTGGACGGCCCTGCTCGCCCTGGGGTCCGTCAGCCCTGGGGAGAACGGCTGCCTGCTCGCGACCGTCCGGTGTTCTCCGTATCCGGCGACAACCGTTCCCCGTTCCGGCCTGCGGAGCCAAAGCCGTCGGCGTCGAAGTCGTGGACCACGTCACGGACTCGGTCCGCGCCGGTGAACGCCGCCTCAGCGGTCCTTGCCCGATGCGGCACCAGCAGTCCCTTGCCCGGGTTGTGGCGGGCGCTGGGCGTGGTGGTCCAGCAGGCGGGTGAGCAGCTGGGCGAACTGGTCGCGTTCGGCGGGCGCCAGGGGTGCGAGGAGTTCCTCGTGGAGGTCGTCGAGGGCCCGGTCGAGGAGAACGAGCCGGCTGCTGCCCCGGTCAGTGATCGTGACGACGTTTCGTCGGCGGTCGTGGGGATCCGGTGTTCGCTCGACGAGGCCGCGTTCGGCCAGCTCGTTGAGGACGCCGACCATGTCACTGCGGTAGATGCCGGTGCGCCGGCTCAGTGCCGCCTGACTGCCCGGGCCGCGCTCCTGCAACGCGGCGAGCACCGCGTAGTGCCACTTGCCGGCGTCGAGGCGGGCCAAGCCCGCGGTGATCAACTGATCCGATTGCGCGGACACCTGCGCCAGCAGGCGGCTGACCCGTTTGCGCAACCTGTCCGGCGTCTGCCCGGGGTCGGGAACGTCCATGGCCTCGGCCTTGCTGGTCATGGCAGCGATTCTACCCCGTTGCGTTAGTGGGACTAACGATATACATTCGCACTCACGCCAAACTCGTTAGGCAGATAAACGTTAGAGCGACAAACGAATGGGGGGCATGCCGTGACCGGCAGCCGGCCGTTCGGCACCGCCCTCGTCGGCCAGACCTAGAAGGCCCTCGACGCGATCCTGACCGTCACCTGCCCCTGCCCCCTCACCCGGCTCGGAACTCGGAACAAGGAGCACCTCATGCCCGCGATCGACGTTCTCGACTCGACCATCCACTACGAAGACCACGGCAGCGGAGCCGCCATCGTCTTCCTGCACGGCAACCCCTCCTCCTCCCACACGTGGCGGAACGTCATTCCCCTGGTCGGTGAGGGCCGGCTGATCGCACCCGACCTGATCGGCATGGGCCGCTCGGGCAAGCCCGTCAGCGACTACCGGTTCGCCGACCACGCCCGCTACCTGGACGCGTTCTTCGACGCGCTCGGCCTGGACCAAGTCGTGCTCGTCGGCCACGACTGGGGTGGCTCGCTCGCCTTCGACTGGGCGGCCCGGCACCCCGACCGGGTGCGCGGCCTCGCGTTCTTCGAGACGATCGTCCGCCCGATCACTTCGGCCGAGCTGTCCGAGCAGGCCCGCGCCCGCGCCGTGAAGCTGCGCACCCCCGAGGGCGAAGACCTCGTCCTCGACGGGCACTTCATGGTGAACGCGGCCTACACCGGGGGGGTCCTCAACCCGCTCGACGACGAGCAGATCGACGTCTACCGGGCCCCGTACCCCACCCGCGAGAGCCGCCGCCCGCTCCTGAACTGGACGCGCTCCCTGCCGATCGACGGCGACCCCGCCGACGTCACCGCCCGGATCGAGGGGTACGGCCCCTGGCTGGCCGACAGCCACGGCGTCCCCAAGCTCCTGCTCACCTTCGACTCCGCGCCGACCCTCCTCATCACCCCCGAGGTCGCCGCCTGGTGCCGGGACAACATCGCGGCCCTCCAGGTCGAACACCTCGGCCCCGCCGGCCATCACGCCACCGAGGACCAGCCCGAGTCGATCGCCAAGGCGCTGTCCGCCTGGCTGGACCAGCACGACATCCGCGTGCGCTGACCCCGCGGGGGCCACGGGGCCATGTGCGCCGGTATTGCGTCCCGCTGTCGCGAACGCCGGAGCCCCTCGCGGACACGACCGCGCCCTCCGGCGTTCGCCGACGCCACTTCGTCCCTGCCGCCGTACGCGACGTGGGTGCGGGGTCGCCGACATCGAGTCGTGGCTGACCGGGCCGGTCCGATCACTTGCCGCTGTTCTCGGCGAGGGTGTGGGCGACGAGGGCGTTGGCGTGGCCGTGGCCGAGGCCGTGCTCGGACTTGAGCCAGCCGACCAGCTCCATGTGCTTGGTGAGCGGGGAGGAGCGGATGAGGTCCTTCCACTCGGCGATCGGGCGGCCGTACTTCTTCTCGATGGACGGGAAGTAGCTGGCAGGACCCTTCACGGCGTCGGTCATGGGGTGCCCCCGTTTCGTATCATGATGATCTTGGTCGTATCGATGATGCCGGAGGGAACGGCGGTCGACTAGCGGTCGGCCGGGGCGCCCGCCAGGCGGGCCGTCACCGCGCTCAGCCACAGCAGGCCGAGACCGACGCCCACGGTGAACGCCAGGACCGAGGCGGCCGAGGCCATGAAACCGGCGAGGACGACCACGGGTACGACGCGGGACGCGACGGCCCAGCCGCGAAGGCCCCGGGCGGCGAGCGGACGGGCCAGCACCACGAAGGCGGCGCACAGGGCGAGATAGCCGATCATCCCGCCGAACATGTGGACGGCGCCGTGCCCGCTCATCACGGTCGCCTCGGGCGCCCCGACGGGAAAGCCCGCCCCGGCATCGGCCGGGAAGGCCGCCGCGGCCCAGAAGGAGGCGCCGAAGACGCCGACCAGGGCCGGCCCCCACGTCCCGCCGGGGCCACCGCGCAGCGCCCGCCGCAGGCCGGTCGCGCCGGCGATCAGCAGCGCGCCGGTGAGCACGAAACTCGCCGTCTGGATCCAGCCCGCCCCGCCGAGGGCGAGCTGGCTGATCGCGTTCCGCGTGAAGTCGAAGCCGTCACGCGTGCGTCCCTGGGCGAGTCCGGCCGCCAGGAACAGCGGACCCGCCACCACACCGCCGGCCAGGGCCCACCGCGCCGTGGATCGCGCGGCGGACGCGGCGGAGAGGACGTGGCGGGGTGCGGTGAGCATCTCGGTCATGGTGGACCTTCCTCGCTTCGATGTCGTTCGCACCTATGACCGACGGCGAGGAGCGGAGTCATCGCCCCCTCCGACGTGAAGTGGATCACACGCGGGTCGAGCGGCCTCCCGTCCGTGCCCGTCGCCGGAGGAACGTGCCTCGTGACGACGGCCCTCATGCGGTGACCCGTGTCAGGACACGGGTCGGTCGCTCAGGTCGTGTGGGGTGCGCCGAGATAGGGGAAGTCGGGGAGCAGGTCGGTGTGGGGTCCGATGTGGTCGGTGGGGACCTTGCCCGCGGTCAGCATCGCGAGGCGGGCGGACGTGACGTCGTCGGTGAGGGTGCGGCCGTTGGGGTAGGCGGCGGGGGCGCCGCGGTCGTAGCGGAGGACGTCCGGCAGGACGGTGCGCAGGGCTTCCTCGGCCGCCGGGCGGTCGTACCCGCCGAAGTGTTCGAGGACCTCGGCCCACGGTTCGTGGTAGGTGGCCCAGTCGTCGGCGGGCTCGCCCGCGTTGTAGGCGTCCTTGACGTCCTCGGCGTTGAAGTACGCGGTCAGGGACGGGTGCGCGCCCCGGTCCACCGACTTCAGCTGTCCGTCCTGCCAGAGGCTCACCCGCCCCCAGACGCCGATGACGGGGTGCGTGCCGAGTTCGGCGTCCGGCATCTCCAGCACGAGGGCGAAGACGTTCTTGTCCGCGCCCCAGTCCACTCCGGTCCACTGGAACTTGGCGACGATACCGTCCAGGTCGGCGAAGAACGGGTCGCTGCGGAACCCGGCGAAGAACTTGTACGGTCCGCTCTCCGCCGTCGTGGGCTCGGAGCCGAAGGCGACCGGCACGTCCGTGAAGATCTGCTGACCGGCGGCTTCGTGGGAGCGGGCCTGGTCGCCGGTGGCCCGGTGGACGGTGACGGTCTGCCGGCCGTCCGCGGGCGGGGAGAAGACGAAGCTGAACGCCACGTCCGCCTGGTGGTCGCCGTCGGTGTCGACGTTGATGCGGTACACCGCGTCCGGATGGAAGGCCGTACCGCCGGTCGGAGCGACCGGGTTGACGTTCAGGATCAGTACGGTCCGGTCACCGGGCACGGTGAAGGCGAACAGGTCCGTCATGTCGAGCCGGGCATCGCCCAGGGGGGACCGAAGATGGGGGCCGCTGAGGTGGTGAGACATGCCACCAGCATCAGCGGTTCCGTTTCTCCGCGCCCGCCGGCGAAGGCATCGTCGACGCGAATTCACACCAATGCCGTGCCACTGGCGCAGTGCGCTCGCGCCACCCGCCGGCAGTACCGCCGCCCCGCTCTCTACGTGCCCATCTCGCAGGAAGTGCCGCTCAGAGGGGAGTGACGCACCACCGCCACCGCCCAGGCGGGGGCGCCGGTGCCGGTAGCCCTTCCCCCGGCGTCCACCGACCGGTGGACGCGAGGTTCAACCGGCCGGGCGTGTCGGGCTCCGCCCTCCGCCGACCAGGATCCCGGGTATGAGTCAACTCCCTGTACGGATAGCCCGATGGAGCGCCCGGCACGCGTGGCGTGCGATCGCCGGCTGGTTCGCGTTCGTCATTCTGTGCCTCGGCGTCGGCATCGCGGTCGGTACCGACGAAGCCGGTGTCGAGGACTTCCGGGTCGGTGAGGCGGGGCGCGCCGAGGCCATGGCGGCCGAAGGGGGCCTGCAGCGCAGACCCACCGAGCAGATCATGTTCTCCGCCAGGTCCGGACCGCTGGACGCGGACGCGGTCGACTCCGCGGCCCGGGACCTCACCGAGCGGATGCGGAAGCTGCCCGAGGTGGACAGCGTGGCGGCCCCGGTCCGTTCCGAGGACGGCACGGTTGTCAGGGTCTCGGTGGTCCTGAAGGGCCCCGAGCTGGACGGCAAGAAGAACGTCGCCCCGCTCCTCGAACAGACGGCGAAGGTGCGCGACGGCCACCCGGACCTCGTCGTGGAGGAGACCGGCTCCCCCTCCATCAGCAAGGGTGTCAACGATCAGCGCGGGAAGGACCTCGCGCTCTCCGAGCGCATCACGCTGCCTGTCACGCTCGTCACCCTGCTGATCGTCTTCGGATCGGTGGTCATGGCCGGCGTGCCGCTGCTGCTTGCGCTCTCCTCGATCGCCGCCGCCCTGGGACTGTCCATGATCGCGTCCCATGTCCTGCCCGACCCCGGTGTCGGGACCAACATGATCCTGCTCATCGGCCTGGCGGTGGGAGTCGACTACACGCTCTTCTACCTCAAGCGCGAACGCGAGGAACGGGCCCGTGCCGGTGGCCGACTCGCCCCGGAAGCCCTGGTGGAGCTGGCGGCGGCGACCGCGGGCCGGGCCATCGTGGTCTCCGGCCTCGCCGTGATCGTCTCCACCTCCACCCTGTACCTGGCCACGGACGTCATCTTCTCCTCGCTGGCGACGGGCACGATCCTGGTCGTGGCGGTCGCCATGGCCAGCTCCCTGACCGTGCTTCCCGCGCTCCTCGTGACGATCGGCCACCGGACCGAGCGCCGTGCGGCCCGCCGGGCGAGCCGCGGCAAGCCGGTCCGCACGAAGCGGGCGGAGGCCGAGACGGGCCGGGTGTTCGGCGCCCTCATGCGGCCCGCGCAGAAGCGTCCCGCCCTCACGCTGTGCGTATCGGTGCTGGTCATGCTCGCCCTGGCGGCGCCCGCGCTCGGCCTGAGACTCATCGACCCGGGCAAGGACACCTTCTCCCGCGACATCCCGGCCATGCAGGTCTACGACCGGCTGAACGCGGCCTTCCCGGAGCTTCTGGTCAAGCACGAGGTCGTCGCCCGCTCCACCCCGGACCGGGCCGCGGAGGTGAGGCGTGCTCTGGCGGACCTCGGGCGACGGGCGCAGGCCGATGCCCTGTTCGCCGGGAACGCCGAGCCGAAGGTGCGTACGTCGGCCGACGGCCGGATCAGCGTGCTGGAGCTGGCCGTCCCGTTCCCCGCGCCCTCCGCCGAAGCGATCGAGTCGCTCGGCCATCTCCGAGAGGACTACCTGCCCGCCACGGTCGGCAAGCTGTCCGGCGTGGAGACGGGGGTGAGCGGTGACGTGGCGCGGGGCCGCGACTACGTGGATCACGAGAACGGCAAGCTGCCGCTGGTCATCGGGTTCCTGCTGCTGGTGACGTTCGTGATGACCGTGTGGGCGTTCCGCTCCGTGGTCGTCGGCCTGATCGGCGTCGTACTCAATCTGCTGTCCGCCGGGGCCTCGCTCGGCCTGCTGGTCGTGTTCTTCCAGGGCACGTGGGCAGAGGACCTGCTGGCCTTCGACTCGCTCGGCGCGATCGCGTCCCGGGTACCGCTGTTCCTCTTCGTGATCCTCTTCGGCCTGTCGATGGACTACCAGGTGTTCGTGGTCAGCCGGATCCAAGAGGCGATGCAGAACGGGATGTCGGCCCGCGAGGCGGTGCTGGACGGCATCAGCCGGTCGGCCAAGGTGGTGACCAGCGCGGCGATCGTGATGGTGACGGTGTTCGGCGCCTTCGTCGCCCTGCACCTCACCGAGATGAAGCAGATGGGCTTCTGTCTGGCGGTGGCCGTGCTGCTGGACGCCGTGGTCATCCGGCTCATGGTCCTGCCGTCGCTCCTGCTGCTGCTCGGCGAGCGGGCGTGGTGGCCGCTTCGGGCGGCGCGGCCGTCCCTTCCGGCGCAGCCGTCCCTTCCGGCGCCGACCGCCGCCCCCGCCGCCCCCGCTGCCCTTCCGTTCGAGAACGTAGGGTGACGATCATGCTTCAACGGCCACAGCGCGGCGACCCGTTCTGGATATGGATGCTCCACTGGTGGGACGTCATGTCCTGGACGATCATCGGACTGCTGGCCGTGATCACCGTCGCGGGAGACGCCCCCGGCACGGCCAAGTACGGGTCACTGGCGCTGCTGGCACTTCTCGGCATCTGTTACGGGGTCGTGCGCAGACGCCCTGGCAATCCGGTGCTCGGCGCGTACGCCTATCTGGCCCTGCTCATCCTCGTCCTGGGCGGACTCGCCTACCTCCGCGACGGCTTCGGGGTGCTGTACACGCTGGCGCTTCCACAGTTCGTGATCTTCGTGAACAGCTTGCGGTCCGCGATCGTCTACAGCGGCCTCGGCGCCGTGGCCATCACGGTCGGCGGCAGTCTGCGGGAAGGCTGGAACACCGATGTCCTCACCACCAACACCATCTCTTCGCTCGCCGTCTACGCGGTGAGCATCCTGATCGCCGTACTGACGCCCCGGGCCCTCGAACTGCGCGACGAACGCGCCCAGCTGCGCGCCGAATTGAAGAGCGCCCAGCTGAGCCTGGCCGAGGCGCACCGGCTCCAGGGCGCCGCAGAGGAGCGCGAGCGCCTCGCGCGGGAGATCCACGACACCCTCGCCCAGGGCTTCGCCTCCATCATCGCGCTGGCGGAGGCAGCCCGCTCCGGCCTCGAAACCGATGTCGAGAAGAGCGCCCAGCAGCTGCAGTCCATCGAGCAGACCGCCCGCGAGAACCTCGCCGAGGCGCGCGTCCTCGTCGGCTCGGCCCCCCAGAGCGGCGTGGCCCCCGGCTCGGCCGCCAGAACCCTGCGCCGGACCCTGGACCGGTTCGCCGAGGACACCGGATTCGCCGTCACCGCAGACCTGCCGGACATCGAGTGCGACCAGCGGACCCGGATCGCGCTGCTCCGCTGCACCCAGGAGTCCCTCGCCAACATCCGCAAGCACGCGGCGGCCTCCGCCGTCGACGTCGTCCTGGTGCAGCAGCCGTTCGGCATCGAGCTGGAAATCATCGACGACGGACGGGGCTTCGTGGTCGAGGAGTCCCAGGGCTTCGGACTCAACGGCATGCGCAAGCGCCTCGCCGAACTCGGCGGCGAACTCACCGTCACCAGCTCGGTCGGAGACGGCACCCGCGTCCTCGCCATGATTCCCACGAACGGTCAGGTGTGACATGACGACATCGGCAGACACGCTCCGCATCGTCCTCGCCGACGACCATACGGTGATGCGCGCCGGCCTGGTCGCGCTGCTGGCCTCCGAGCCCACCATCGACATCGTCGGCGAAGCCGGCGACGGCCGGGCCGCGGTCGAGCTGGTCAACCGCCTGGAGCCCGACCTGGCGCTGCTGGATCTGCGGATGCCGGTGCTCGACGGGGTGGGTGCCACCGCCGAGATCGTCGCGGGCCATCCGGGCACTCGCGTGCTGATCCTGACCACCTACGACACCGACACCGAGATCGAGCATGCCGTGGAGGCGGGCGCGACCGGCTATCTCCTCAAGGACGCCACCCGCGAACAGCTCGTCGAAGCCATTCATTCGGCTTCCCGGGGCGAAACCGTCCTGGCCCCGCGCGTCGCGCAGCGTCTGGTGGCCAAGATGCGGCAGCCCGCGCCGGTGACGCTCACCGCGCGCGAGGTGGACGTGCTGGATGCCGTCGCCGACGGCCTGTCCAATCCGGAGATCGGCAAGCGCCTCGTCATCTCCGAGGCCACGGTGAAAACCCATCTGCTCCGGATCTTCGCCAAGTTGGACGTCAGCGACCGCACGCGCGCGGTCGTGGTGGCCCTGGAAGGGGGCCTGCTGGACCGGCGTTAGCCCACCGGCGGGGGTGGACGGACTCGGTGGACGGAATCGGTGGACGGACTACCCGCCGCGTCAGCGAATGCGGGCCCGCGCCACTCGCGTACCACCGCGTGGCAACCAGGTCTCGGGCATTCCGGACCTGCCGCGTGCGGTGCGGCCCCGCGGCGGGGGTGCGTCAGCTCTGTGCGGTGTCGTCGCCCGTCTGCCCGGCGCCCTCGGCCGTGCCCGTCTTCTCGCGCATCTTGCGCACCAGCTCCGCCTTCCGGTCGGCGGCGTCCTGACGGTCGAGGTTGCGGTGCGGACCGTTGTTCTGCCGTTCGGCGCGGGAAAGCCGCTTGCGCTGGCCGCCGCCCTGGCCCACGGGGTTGTTGATGTTCTTGCTGTCGGTCACGGGTTCTCCCGGTGATGAGGTGAAGTGCTCTACGGATCCATCGGTGGGTCACGGGCAGGGCGACGTCCAAGGGCGTCGGCAGGGGCCCGTCACGCCCTCACTCGTGAATCGGCTTCTGGAAGAACATGACAAGGACGTTACCCGGTCCCGCCGGCCCCGCGCGCCAGGCTTTTCGCCGGGGCGGCCTCCCTCGCCGCGACCCGCCGTCCCTCCCCGACACCGTCCGGCCGCCGGAACGCTGCACCCGGAGCGGGTGAATACCTGTGGTCGCGGTCCCAGGATTTGGCGAGCCCCGCGGGGAGAGTTTTTGTCGGCAACACGCGGAGAAATTCCGGAAACGCACAGGACGCGACGGCATGCTACTGTCGAACTCAGTTGCAGTTTTGGTACCCAAGAACTTCAGGCACTTCTCGTCCGGCCCCACGCCGCACGGAAGCGCTTTGTATTTCCGGTCATTTTCCGGGCAGGGCATCATCGCGGCGACACGGCGTCCGTACGGTACGGACGCCGGTGTACTGCCCAAAGGAGATATGACATGGCTGCTGGCACCGTCAAGTGGTTCAACGCGGAAAAGGGCTTCGGCTTCATCGAGCAGGACGGTGGCGGTCCGGACGTGTTCGCCCACTACTCGAACATCGCCTCCCAGGGCTTCCGCGAGCTGCAGGAAGGCCAGAAGGTCACCTTCGACATCGCGCAGGGCCAGAAGGGCCCGACGGCCGAGAACATCGTCTCCGCCTGACGCCTGCGCAACATTCGTGGCTGGGGCCCGCATCCCTCGGGGTGCGGGCCCCAGCCGCATACATTCCACAGGGCTTTCGACCGCATCTGCGCCTCCCGCATTTCTTTCGGTCCCCGCTCCTGCGCGTCGACAATTCTCTGTCGCGAGCCAAGCCGATCGCTTTCGCATTCCATTCGGCCCGTGCCCGTGATTCCCAGCGCTGCCCATTCGCTGTCGGAGATCCTCGATACGCGCCGTATCAAGGAAGGTTCTCCATGAACCCCGCACGCACGAACAGCCGATCGTCCCGCGCCCGCCGCCACGGCGGCGGCCACGCGTACGGCACCGCCGCCGGTTCGGGCCGGAGCAGTCGCGTCGGTTCGTCCGCGCCGAGCCGTTCGGGAGCGCCGAGCCGCTCCGGCGGCCACGGCCGGCGGTCCGCCCCTCAGGGGGAGTTCGCCCTGCCGAAGACGGTCACCCCGGCGCTGCCCGCCGTCGAGACGTTCGCCGGCCTCGACCTGCCGAAGGCCCTGCTGGCCGCGCTCACCGCGCAGGGCGTGTCCGTGCCGTTCCCCATCCAGGGTGCGACGCTGCCGAACTCCCTGGCAGGCCGTGACGTCCTGGGCCGCGGCCGGACCGGCTCGGGCAAGACCCTCGCCTTCGGCCTGGCCCTGCTGGCCCGCACGGCCGGACGGCTCGCAGAGCCGCGTCAGCCACTGGCGCTGATCCTGGTCCCCACCCGGGAACTCGCCCAGCAGGTCACCGACGCCCTCACCCCCTACGCCCGCGCCGTGAGGCTGCGGATGGCCACCGTCGTCGGCGGGATGCCGATCGGCCGGCAGGCGAACGCGCTGCGCGGGGGCGCCGAAGTCGTCGTGGCCACCCCCGGCCGGCTCAAGGACCTCATCGACCGTGGTGACTGCCGGCTGGACCAGGTCGCGATCACCGTGCTGGACGAGGCCGACCAGATGGCCGACATGGGCTTCATGCCCCAGGTCACCGCGCTCCTGGACCAGGTCCGCCCCGAGGGCCAGCGCATGCTGTTCTCCGCGACCCTGGACCGCAACGTCGACCTCCTGGTCCGCCGCTACCTCGCCGACCCGGTCGTCCACTCCGTGGACCCCTCCCAGGGTGCGGTCACCACGATGGAGCACCACGTCCTGCACGTGCAGGGCGCCGACAAGCACCGGCTGACAACGGAGATCGCGGCCCGTGACGGCCGGGTGATCATGTTTCTGGACACCAAGCACGCGGTGGACCGCCTCACCGAGGACCTCCTCGGCTGCGGTGTCCGGGCCGCCGCCCTGCACGGCGGGAAGTCGCAGCCCCAGCGCACCCGCACCCTGGCCTGGTTCAAGACCGGCCACGTCACCGTCCTGGTCGCGACGAACGTCGCGGCGCGCGGCATCCACGTCGACAACCTCGACCTCGTCGTCAACGTGGACCCGCCGACCGACCACAAGGACTACCTCCACCGCGGCGGCCGTACCGCGCGGGCCGGCGAGTCCGGGAGCGTCGTCACCCTGGTCACACCCCAGCAGCGCCGCGGCATGACCCGCCTCATGACGGACGCCGGCATCGTGCCCCGTACCACCCAGGCCCGTTCCGGCGATGAGGAGTTCCGCCGGATCACGGGCGCCCAGGCCCCGTCCGGCATCCCCGTGACGGTCACCGCGCCGCCCGCCGAGCGGCGCAAGCGCGGCGCGACCACCCGCGGTCGGCGCAGCCCCGCCGCGGCCGTCCGGCGCGTCAGCGGGCGGCGGCCCGCCTTCGACGCGGCGCCCTGAGCACCCCGTGACCCGGAATCCGACCCCCTCTGCAGGAGGCACGTGGTGACACCGTTCCAGACGCAGTTCCCCCCGCCCCCCACCGCCCCCGCGCCCAGGACGGAGACCGACGCCATGGATACGGGAGGACTCCGGGTCTGCGACGACATGACCGTCGAGGTGGCCCTGGCCGTCATGGCCGGCGCCCGCGCCGGGCGCCTGCTCGTCTGCGACGACGACGACCTGTGCACCGGGCTGGTCACCCGGGTCCAGCTCGCCGCCGTCCGCGACAGCTCCGTCTACACGGACCGTCTCCGGCTGCGCGACGTCCCCGGCGGCGGGCCGCTCACCCCTCCGCCCCGGCGGCCGAGCACGCCGCGCGCCACCACCGGCTGCCTGTCCGGCGCGTCATGAACGAACGGGACGGCACCCCGGGCGCTCCCGGGCCCGCTCTCGTCCCCGTCCTCGCCCGAACCGCCCCACCACGGCGGAAACCCACCTCTCCCTCCCCTTGTGAGGCATCGTGCGCTGTGTCATCGCCCGCTTCCCCTTCGACCTCACCAAGAGCGGCGTCCTGGACTCCATGAAGGGCGTCAAGCCCGAGGAGATCAGCGGCGAGTCCGTGATCATCGGCCGCCGCGCCTACCCCGTCAAGCAGGTCGGCCAGGTCATCACCGGTCAGGACCGCCGCGACTTCAGCGCGGGTGAGGTCCTCCGGGCCATGACCAAGCTCGGTTTCACCTGTCGCGGCCTCCCCCAGACGCCCGCACCGCCCCGCGCCTCCGACTCGCTCCAGCGTGCCTCGGAACTGCTCGGCACCTCGGAGGCGGCCTGCGCGTGAGCGTGGGCTGACACCTCGAACAACCGGGAGGGCCCGGTCGGCACATGCCGACCGGGCCCTCCCGCGTATCGGTGGCCTTCCCGCCGTGACGCATGCCGGTCGCCCGGCCGCGCCTCACTGGTCGAGGCCGATTACCTCACGGCCGGACATCCAAAAATCTATGTCGGCCAGAGTAGACATTGGGCTCTGGCACGCCTAAGGTTTCTCTTGTAGCCCAGAAAGACAATGGGGCCTGGCAGAGACGAACTGCCGGCCGGTAGTGCACGCAGTACAGCAGGACGGTACGGCGGTGGAGCTTCGAAGCCAGGTTTTTCGCAGGACGGCGACGGGGCTGACGGCCGGACCGGGTGGCCCGCAGTGATCAGGGGCCGCCGACACGGGACCGCGGTCATGGCAGAGGCGGTACTCGTGAAGCAGTTCGCAACACCAGCAGTACGCAGTACGCAGTACCCCGTGTAAGCAGTTGATCACTGAGGAAGAACGGAGGAACCCGCGCCATCTGGATCGCCCGGGCAGAACTCTTGGGCCCGGGTACCGCAGGACATCGATAGTGAGGTGGTCTCCGGTCAAGCAACCGCGATCCCCGCACCCCCGACAGCAGGCAGGTCGGGACGGCGGACACAGAAGGCCGGCGCAGTATCAGGGCCGGCAGGTGGTGTAGTAGTTCCTTCGGGGCCCTGGTGCCGTACGGCACCAGGGCCCCTCGACGCGTTCCGCAGAGAGGTGCAAATGACAGCAGACGACTCGTACGACCGTCTCGACGACGACGACTACCCCGCCTACACGATGGGCCGGGCCGCCGAAATGATCGGCACCACCCAGAGCTTCCTCCGCGCCATCGGTGAAGCCCGCCTGATCACTCCGCTGCGCTCCGAGGGCGGCCACCGCCGCTACTCCCGCTACCAGCTGCGCATCGCGGCCCGCGCCCGGGAACTCGTCGACCAGGGAACCCCCATCGAGGCCGCCTGCCGCATCATCGTCCTGGAAGACCAGCTCGAAGAGGCCCAGCGCATCAACGCCGAGTACCGCCGCGCAGCGACTCGACAGTCCGACCACCCCGTAGCCGACTGAAGCGGCTCCAGGCGATCGGTGGGCACCGCCCCGTACGCGAGACGCCGTGTGATCACCACCGGGCAGCGACCGGACGATCCCTCCGTCTCTCCCCGCACGTCAGTGGAACCCGCCGGCTCGGAGGAGTACGGGTCGGCGGTATCCCGCCACCCGTCCGCGCCGCCGGGCTCCGTCGTCGTGCCGACGTGTCAGCTCGGTGCCGGCAGCGCGTCCGGTTCGGACAGGGACTCCGCGTCGAGGCGGAGGGCCGCCGCCGCGATGTCGTCCTCCACATGGGCCACCGACGAGGCGCCGGGGATCGGCAGGACCACCGGAGACCGGGTCATCGTCCAGGCGAGTTCGACCCGGGCCGGAGTGGCTCCGTGCCGGGCGGCGATCCGGGCGAGCGGCTCGGCCGGCTCGGGACGGCCCAGGGTCTCCGGGGAGAAGAAGGGCACGAACGCGATGCCCTGCCGGGTGCAGGCATCGAGGACGTCCGGGTTCCGGCGGTGGAAGAGGCCGTACATGTTCTGCACCGCCGCCACCGGCGCGATCCGGGTGGGGTCGCGGCTGCCCAGTGGGCCCCGCGGCGGGTTGTGGCAGCGGGCCTGCGGGATGAGTGCCACCGGTCATGACCTGCGCCACGATCGGGCGCGGGTCGGCCGCACACCCGTCCGGAGCGCTCCCGCCGCCCCCCCCTACGACCGGGGCATCTGATCCTCACGCCGTTCGGTTCGATACAGGTCCAGGGACTCCGGATCGTGGATCGTCGACATCGACTGCTATCTCGAAGCCCGAGGTCGATCCGAAGGTGGCGACGTTTCCCGACAGCTGAATCCGATCAAACGGATTGGATTCCATGAAGAACGCGGAGTACCCGGCTCGGTTCAAGGCCGGGAGCGAGTTCGCCGTTGTTCCCCCGGAGAAGACGACGCCCGAGCGGCGCCAGGAACCGGCGGCACGGTACAACGGTGGACCGTACGGGCAGGCCTGCGGACGGGGCTTCGCCAAGGGCCCCGACGACGCGAAGGGGGCTCTCCAGTGATGTCCGATCGGCCCGACGTCGCCGGGACGGCCGGTGACGACGGCTGTCTGCGAGGGTGAGGGCAGACGTGCGCACCAACCAGTGGATGAGGAAGCTCCTCGCGGGCGCGGACCTGGTCGGTCTGTCCTCGTCGGACATCCCCCCGGTGTTCCAGGAGGTCGTCGAGCGAGGCTGGTCGGTGACGGGGAGCGGCGCGCGGGTGCTGACCGGTCTCCGCCCCGGCACGGCGGGGTCCTCCTTCGACCGGCTGGCGGAGGAGACCACGATCAACGGCCGTGGGATGACGGACTACGACCTCTCCACCGAGCCCGCCGCCACGGACGAACGCGCGAACGTGCTGCTGCGCCGATGCCTCGCGTACGCCGCCGGCTGCCTGCGGGCAGCGCAGGATCACTTCGGCGACGACGGGGTGCGGGCGTACGTCTCGCTGTCCCCGGGCGGGCTCGACGACGACCTCCTGACCGCCCAGGTCACGTTCTGCACACCACTGCCGGACACCGCCCCCTACATCGCCGGCCTCGAACAGGTCCAGGATGCCGCCGTGGCGGAGCTCTCCGTACGTGACTGCCCGGGCGGGAAAACGGCATGACGGGCGGCCGTGCCGCAGCGGGCCGGTAGGCGGCGGTGAGCAGGGGGCAACAGCGGGTTCGATTCCCGTCGTCCGCCCTTCTGCGAAGCCCCGGGGCGGAGACCCGGGGCTTCGTCGTCGTCCGGAAGGACGCCGTGACCTCGGCGGTGTCACGGGAGCGGAGGCCCCCACCAGGTCGAGGGCGCCGCGACGGTGTAACCCAGCGACTCGTACAGCGGCCTGCCCAGCTTCGAGGCGGTGAGGGTGACCGGCAGGTCCGCCAGGTGGGCGAGGGAGCCGAGCATGACGGCCCGGCCCACGCCACGCGACCGGAACGCCGACGACGTGCCGACCCAGTAATGGCTGCCGACTCCGTCGTCCACGACGCTGACGGAGGCTCCCGCGGGCACGCCGTCGTGCAGGGCGACGAACACGTCCACGCCCGGCTGCTCGATCAGCGCCGTCGGGAACAGCTCGCCGGGGCGGTAGGGGGTGAATCCGTCCAGCTCGAAGCCCTCGATCACGATCTGCTCGGCCGCCTGGAGGTCCTCGGGCCGCCGTACCCGGATCACGTCGAGCGCCGGTTCGCCGACGGGCCCGGGCGGGCGCAGCATGACCGGCATCTGCCAGCTGCGCAGGCCCAGGTGGTCCAGGTCGGTCGAGCTGAACGGGTCCTCGGCGAGCACCGGACCCGCGGCCCGGCGGGTCAGCTCGCTCACCTCGGCCAGCTCGGCCGGGTCGAGGTCGGGCTCCTGGATCAGGATGCGCAGGCCGGCGCGCTCGTCGCCGTCGACCGCGACGAATCCTCGGCGCCGGATGACCTCATGCCCCCGGCATCGGCCGGTGGCGATCCAAAGAGCGGCGGAGTTACGGGCCTGAAGCACCGGCGCCTCGGCCAAGGCCACGGGCCCGGGCCGGTCGGCCGAAGTGGATCTTGTCGTCATTGTGCCTACGGTACTGCCCAACTGCCCCTTCACACAGGCCGATTACCCGCGGGCCGACCGGTCCGCCTCCGGACAGGCCGCCCGGCGAGCACAGGCGGCGCCATGTTCCGTACCGGCGGAGGAGGCGTCGCCCCGGCCGGTGGTCCGTGCCGGGCAGAGCGCGGGCGGCGCGGCACGGGGCCGCGACCGGCCCCCGCTCCGGTCGTGGCCCCGCCCGTGCGGGTGGTCGGGTCGGTCACGCTCCGCAGGACGGCGCCCCGCTGCCGGTACCGAGCTGGATGAGGGCCGGTGCCGGGGCGCAGCAGCCGCCGCTCTCCGCCGGCTGCTCCGTGTCCGGCTGGTCGAAGAGGCCGGCACCGCCGCAGACTCCGGTCTCCGGGAGGACGAGTTCGACGCGCTCCGCGGACTCGTGGTCGCCGGCGATCGCGGCGACGACGGAGCGGACCTGCTCGTAGCCGGTGAGGGCGAGGAAGGTGGGGGCGCGGCCGTAGGACTTCATGCCGACCAGGTACACGCCCTGCTCCGGGTGCGACAGCTCCTTCACGCCGTGCGGGTACACGGTGCCGCAGGAGTGCTGGTTGGGGTCGATGAGCGGGGCGAGTTCCACGGGGGCCTGGAGGCGCTCGTCGAGGCCGAGGCGCAGCTCGTCCAGGAACGACAGGTCGGGGCGGAAGCCGGTGAGGACGATGACCTCGTCGACCGGGTCGAGGCGCCGGCCGTCCTCGGCCACGAGGATCAGGCGACCGTCGCCGTCGCGCTCGATCGCCTCCGTGCGGAAGCCGGTGACGGCGTCGGCGTGGCCCTCGTCGACGGCGGCCTTGGCCGCGAGACCGAGGGCGCCGCGGGCCGGGAGCCGGTCGGCGGCGCCGCCGCCGAAGGTCGAGCCGGAAAGGCCGCGCCGCAGGATCCAGGTGGTGTGCGTGCCGGTGCCGTCCGGCGACTTCGCGAGGTCGGCGAGGGCGGCGAGGGCGGTGAAGGCGGAGGCGCCGGAGCCGATCACGGCGGTACGCCTGCCCGCGTGACGGGCGCGGGTGGCGGGGTCGTCGAGGTCGGGGACGCGGTAGGAGACGCGGTCGGCGGCGGCGCGCTCGCCGAGGGCGGGCAGGCCGTCGCCGCCGGCCGGGCCCGGGACGGCCCAGGTGCCGGAGGCGTCGATGACGGCGTCGGCGAGGATCTTCTCCTCGCGGCCGTCGGCGTACCGCACGTGGACGGTGAACGGCTGGGTCTCGCGGTCGGCGTCGACGATCCGGTCCCGGCCGGTGCGGGAGACGCCGGTGACCCGCGCGCCGAGGCGGACGCGGTTGCCGAGGACGTCGGCGAGCGGCCGCAGGTACCGCTCGGCCCAGTCGCCGCCCGTCGGGTAGGTCTTCGCGTCCGGCTTGACCCAGCCGGTCGGGGCGAGGAGCTTCTCGGCGGCCGGGTCCGTGACCTCGCCCCAGGTGGAGAACAGCCGGACGTGCGCCCACTCGCGCACCGCCGCGCCGGCGGCCGGTCCGGCCTCCAGGACCAGCGGTTCGAGGCCGCGGTCGACGAGGTGGGCGGCGGCGGCCAGGCCCGCGGGCCCGGCGCCGATCACGAGGACGGGCAGTTGGTCGGTGGCGGTGGCGTTCACGACGGTTCCCCTCTTTGTTTCGACGTCTGTCGATGTCTTACGAGCTCAGAATGACACCTGCATCGACAGCCGTCAACATAGACATTCATCGAAATTGCGAGCTGATCGGCCCTCTAGGAGACTGGTTCGACATGTGTCAACATAGATGCATGTCGAATGCCGCCGCGTTGCCGCTGCTCCAGCCGGACGCCGCTCCCTGCTGCCCGCCGTTGGCCGAGCGCCCGTTGACCGCCGAGGAAGCCGAGCGGACGGCGAAGATGTTCAAGGCGCTCGGCGACCCCGTCCGCCTGCGACTGTTCTCCGCCGTCGCCTCGCACGAGGGCGGCGAGGCGTGCGTGTGCGACATCTCCGACGTCGGCGTCTCGCAGCCCACGGTGTCCCATCACCTGAAGAAGCTGAAGGAGGCCGGGCTGCTTTCCTCCGAGCGGCGCGGCACCTGGGTGTACTACCGGGTCGAGCCCGCCGTACTGGCCGCCATGGGGCAGCTGCTGACCAAGGCGGCCGCCGCGTGACCACCTCCGCCCGGGTGGTGCCACTCACGGCGGCGCACGCCGGGGAAGTGATCGCCATCTACCAGGCCGGCATCGACGAGGGCGACGCCACGTTCGAGACCACCGCCCCCACGTGGGCGGAGTTCGACGCGGCCAAGCTGCCCGAGCACCGTTTCGCCGCCGTGGACGCGGCCGGCCGCGTCCTCGGCTGGGTCGCCGCCACCAAGGTCTCCGACCGGTGCGCGTACGCCGGCGTCGTCGAGCACTCCGTCTACGTCCATCCCGACGCCCGGGGCCGGGGCGTCGCCTCCGCGCTGCTGAAGGCGCTGGTCGACTCGACCGAGGCGGCGGGGATCTGGACCGTCCAGTCCGGCATCTTCCCCGAGAACGCCGCCAGCCTCGCCGTCCATGAGCGGGCCGGCTTCCGGGTGGTCGGCACCCGCGAGCGCATCGGTCACCGGAACGGCGCCTGGCGCGACGTCGTGCTGGTCGAGCGGCGCAGCCCCGCCGTCCCCTAGGGCCTGTCGTCACCTTCCCGTCGTCTCCTAGGGCCTGTCGTCACCTTCCCGTCGTCGCCCGAAGGGCGGGCCCCGCGGCGGCGCGGACGGGCGGGACGGCGACGGTGCCGCCGATCACCACCGCGCCCGTACGGCTCATGCCGAGGGGGTCTCGCCGTCGGCCTTGCCGCGCATGAAGATCACGGCGACGAGCGCCAGACCCACCACCGCGCCGATCAGCTGCATGCCGACGAAGCCGGGGACCGAGGCGGGGGCGATGCCGGCGAAGGTGTCCGTGAAGGCACGGCCGATCGTCACCGCCGGGTTCGCGAACGAGGTGGAGGAGGTGAACCAGTAGGCGGCGCCGATGTACGAGGCGACGGCGACGGGCGCGAAGCGGAGCCGGTCCGTACGGGCCAGGCCGAAGATCAGCAGGATGAGGCCGGCGGTCGCGACGACCTCGCCCAGCAGCAGGTTTCCGGCCGAGCGGTCGTGCGTGGACCACTTCACCAGCGGCTCGCCGAACATCGCGTCGGCCAGGACCGCGCCCGCGATCCCGCCCACGATCTGGGCCGGTATGTAAGCGGCGAGCTCACGTGCGTCCACTCCGTCGCCGCCCCGACGCGCCGACCACCACTCCGCCAGGCTGACCGCCGGGTTGAAGTGGGCGCCCGAGACCGGGCCGAGGAGGGCGATGAGGACGCCGAGGCCGAAGACCGTGGCGAGTGAGTTCGCGAGGAGCTGGAGGCCCACGTCCTTCGTCAGCTCGGTGGCCTGGATGCCGGAGCCGACGACGATCGCGACCAGTGCGGCGGTGCCGACGAGCTCGGCGGCGACGCGGGGCGCGAGGGGCGGGCGGGCCGGGGAGGCCGGGGTGGTGATGGCCGTCGGCAGCGCCGGCTCCGGAGTGGTGGTCACGAGGGTCCTCTGTGGTGTGGGTGGTTCGTCAGGGGCAGGAGCGCTTGATGTTCGCCTCGGCCGTGAGGCGCGCCAGCTGGGCGAGACCGGCGAACTGGTCCGCCAGCGACCCGATGACCTCGGGCCTCAGCCGGTAGTACGTGAAGCGGCCGCACGGTTCGGTCTCGACGACGCCCGCCTCGCGCAGGACCTTCAGGTGGTTGGACAGGTTGGTCTGCTTCGCTCCGGTCTCCTCGACCAGGTGCGAGGTGCACAGGGTCTCGCGGGCGAGCAGGGTCACGATCCGGAGCCTGAGCGGGTCGGCCAGGACCCGCATCAACTCAGTGTCGACTGACGTCAGCATGGACTGATACTGTCACATCAGCGAGGGCTGATACGAGTCCGGGTCGCGCCCTGCCCGTCACGAAGGAAGTATCGATGCCCGACACCCCGCTCGCCTCCGTGCTCTTCGTCTGCGTCCACAACGCCGGACGCTCCCAGATGGCCGCCGGATTCCTGCGCCACCTGGCCGGAGACCGCGTCGAGGTCCGCTCCGCGGGCTCCCTCCCGGGCGACCGGGTCAACCCGTCCGCCGTGGCCGCCATGGCCGAGCTGGGCGTCGACATCTCCGACCAGCAGCCGAAGGTCCTCACCGTCGAGGCCGCCAAGGCGTCGGACTACGTCATCACCATGGGCTGCGGCGACGCCTGCCCGTACTTCCCCGGCAAGACCTACCTCGACTGGCAGTTGGAGGACCCCGCCGGCCAGGGCGTCGAGGCCGTCCGCCCCATCCGCGACGAGATCAGGACCCTCGTCGAGGGCCTGGTCGCCGACATCGACGCCAGGAGGGCGTGACCGGCGCCGCCCTCATCGGATCCGGCCCCGCCGACACCGACCGGTCGATCACGCAGACCACCGTCTCCCGGGCGAGGCCCCGGGGCAGCGGCCCGAGGCCTCGTCGTCGTCCGGCCCCACGCCCCGCACGAGACAGCCGGGGACGGACGGCGCCGCCCGGGCGAGAGGGACGCGGGCGATCGCTCAGCCGTCGGCAGCGGTCACCGCCCACTCGGGGCTGTACGGCCCGTACGAGACGCTCTCCTGCTCCTCGTCCTCGACCCGCGTCCCGGTGTCGTCGGTGAGCCAGTAGCGCTCCGTCTCCGCCTCGCCGCCCCAGAGGCCCTCGAAGCCGTCCGGGCCGGTGATGCGGGTGCGGGCGTACGGCGCCCAGTCGTCGCCCTTCGCCTTCCACAACTGGAACTTCACCGGCCGGCCGAAGTCCGCCGGCACGGCGATGGTGCACGTGTCCGTGCCGCCCGCCTCGAAGTCGTCGTGGTCAGGGGTGTCGAGGACCGTCCACGGCGACGTGCGGCCCTCCGCGTCCGTCAGGCGGCCCTGCACATCGCAGTCCGTACCGGCGCCGTCCGCGTCGGAGGTCCGGATGGTGACGTGGTAGCCGCCGCCTCGCGCGCCGCCTCCGCCCGTGGCCGGTGCCCCGCTCGGAGCGGCCTTCACGCCCTCCCCGTCCGCCGCCGCTTCCGGAACAGCTCCCTCCCGGCCGGAGACGAGTCCGCCGACCGACAGACCGACGCCCGCACACGCCAGCAGCACGGCACCGGCGACCGCCGCCCGGGCGGGAGCCCGACGGCGCCGGGCGGGGCCGGAGACGGGCGGGTGCGGGTCGTCGATCCGGGGCAGGGGCCTGGTCGACGTCACCTCGTCGGGCAGAGCGGCGGACCCCCCGGCCGCCGCCGGGTGCGGGAAGCGCGGGATGACCTCGGTGGCCTCCGGGTCGCCCTCCCCCGGCCACCGGTCCTGGCCCGTGCCGTACCGAAACTCCCTCATCCGAACCCCCGCAGCACTGGATCGCGTCAAAACGCCGGGGAGCGTAACCGACGGTCACACCATCATGATCCACGTGCCCATCCTTCGGACCCGGCGCGCCCCTCCCGGGGTGACGGTCGGCTCGGCAAGCCCCCTGGACCGGTGGGGCGAATCCGAGGAGGCAACAGCACGATCCCGATCAGGCCGCGGACCTGCGACGCGAACGGCGTCGACCTGTCCAGCCCGGGCCTTCGCCGTCGTGCGGGTCCGTCAGGGCACGCCCGGGAGCCCGCCGCGCTCACGGCCTCCCGCCGACCCCCCGTCCCAGCGCCCGGAAGGCGTCCACGAAGGCGCGGACCCGGGCGCACTCCCCGGTCGTCGGCCAGACGAAGCCGTACTCGATGGGCGGTGCGTCGTCGAAGGGGACCCAGACCACGTCGGGACGGGCGTGGTAGCGCTCGGCGTCCACGCAGGCCGGTGAGACGCCCCGGCCGAGACCGACGAGGTTCAGGACCTCCGTCCAGTACGTGGGGGCCGGGCCGTGCGCGACGGCCGCGCCGCTCGGCGTCCGCCGCGGGTAGTGGTGGTCGAGCCAGTACCGCGGTACGGCCTCCCCTGCCACGGCGATGAGCGTCGCCTCCGCCAGGTCCTCGAGCGACACGGACGCGCGGCGGGCGAAGGGGTGCCCGGCCGGGACCATCAGGGCCCGGGGCGAGGACAGGACGAGGGGGCCGACGGTGAGATCGGGTTCGTCCACCGGGAACTCGGTGACCTGGACGTCGAGCTGACCGGACCTGATCGGCCCGAAGGGGTCGTAGAGCTGCACCTCCCGGATCTCGACCTCGCAGTCCGGGTGGCGCCGGCGGAACACGTCGGTGACCTCCAGCAGTGCCTCGGCGATCATCGAGCCCGAATAGCCGACGCGGAGCAGACCCGTCATGCCCCGGCCCATCGCCATCGCGCGGTCGACGGCGCGCAGCAGCTGCTCCTGGGCCGGGAGCAGGTCGTCGCGCAGCTGCTGCCCCACCGGGGTCAGGGCGACGTGCCGGCTGGTGCGCTCGAACAGCGGCACCCCGAAGCGGCGTTCGAGCTTCTTGACGGTCTGGCTGACCCTTCCCTGGGCCAGGCCGAGTCGCTCCGAGGTGCGCCTGAAGTGCAACTCCTCGGCCAGCGCCAGGAAGACCTCGATCTCGTGTCGCTCCACCGCGGCGATCCCCCATGCCTTCGTCGGTGCGTCCGGTTCACCGACACCGGTGAGTCCCGCTCACCGATCGTAGACGAGATCGATCTTGTTCGGCCGGAGCGTCCGTCCGAGAGTGGTGACACCCCCCGAGCCCCAACCATCCGACCTGTATGGGACGTTCACCATGACCACCGTCTTCGACCCCGTCCGTCTCGGCGACCTCCAGCTGCCCAACCGTCTGGTGATGGCGCCGATGACCCGCAACCGCGCCAACGCGGACGGCGTTCCGACCCCGCTCATGGCCGCGTACTACGCGCAGCGCGCCTCCGCCGGCCTGATCGTCGCCGAGGCCTCGACGCCGAACGCGGTCGGGCAGACGTACCCGAACATCACCGCCATCCACACCGACGCGCACGTCGACGGCTGGCGGCGCGTCACCGACGCCGTGCGCGCCGCGGGCGGCCGGATGTTCCTCCAGCTCCAGCACGGCGGGCGGATCGGGCACCCCGACAACAGCGGCGGTCTCCACCCCCTCGCACCCTCGCCGGTACCCCTCCCGGACACGATCTTCACGCCGCGCGGGCACCAGCCCGCCGTCGTGCCCGTCGAGATGAGCCACGACGACATCCGCACCACCGTCGCCGACTTCGCCGCCGCCGCGCGCCGGGCCGTCGACGCCGGATTCGCCGGGGTGGAGGTGCACGGCGGGAACGGCTACCTCCTCCACCAGTTCCTGGCCTCCGGCACCAACCACCGCACCGACGCCTACGGCGGCTCGGCGGACCACCGCATCCGGTTCGTGGTGGAGGTCGTGCGGGCCGTCGCGGAGGCCGTCGGACCCGAGCGGGTCGGCCTGCGGATCGCGCCCGGCGTCACCGCCAACGGCATGCACGAGGACGACGTCGAGAGCGTCTACCCGGCACTCGTCGACGCCCTCTCCGACACCGGCCTCGCCTATCTGCACGTCGTCTTCGCCGACCCGGACCAGCCCCTCTTCCAGCACATCCGCAAGCACTGGACGGGCACCCTGATCGCCAACCCCATGCTGCCCTGGCCCGGCCCCCTCCCCGCCGACGGCGGCCGGCAGGAGGGCGAGCGGCTCCTCGCGGCGGGGGCGGACCTCGTCTCCCTCGGCCGCGCCTTCCTCGCCAACCCCGACCTGGTCGAACGGCTCCGGCGCGGCGCACCGCTCAACCCGCTGCGGGACAAGGGCCTGATGTACGTGGGCGGGGCGGAGGGGTACACCGACTACCCCGCGCTCGCCGACGCCGGCGAGTAGAACCGGCCCCGGCGGACAGGACGGCCTCGGCGGACAGGGCGGCACCGGCGGACAGGGCGCGCCCCGTCAGCCCGCCGCCTGCGCGAGGAGCGCCGCGACGCGCTTCTCCGTGGCCGGGGTCATGGCCGTGAGGGCGTACGCGGTGGGCCACAGGGTGTCCTCGTCGAGGGCGGCCTGGTCGCTGAAACCGAGCGTGGCGTAACGGGACTTGAACTTCTGGGCGCTCTGGAAGAAGCAGACGACCTTGCCGTCCCGGGCGTACGCGGGCATCCCGTACCAGAGCTTCGCGGTGAGCCCCGGGGCGTTCTCCTTGACGAGGGCGTGCACGCGCTCGGCGAGGACGCGGTCCGCCTCCTCCATCTCGGCGATCTTCGCGAGCACCTCGGGCTCGGTGTCCGCCTTCGCACCGCGCGAGCCGCGGCGGGTGGACGCCTTCAGCTCCTTGGCGCGCTCCTTCATGGCGTCCCGCTCGTCCTCGGTGAAGCCGTCGTAGGACTTGTCGTTCGCGGTCATGGCGATGTGTTCCTCTCTGGGGTGGTCGGACGGGGCGGGCGGACGGGCACGGTCATGCCGACCGTTCTTCCGTCCGTACGCCGTACAGCCGCAGGGTCCGGGCGCGCTCCGCCCGGCGTTCGAGCAGGTAGCCGTACGGCGAGGCCCCGTACGCGGTCCGGAACCGGCGGCTCAGCAGGCCGGCCGCCATGTCCGCGCCACGGGCCAGCTCCAGGACGTCCAGGGGGCGCGCGTACTCGCGGTCGATCCGGTCACGGACGCGCCGCAGACGGGCGAAGTCGTCCAGGCGCTGCGCGGCGACACGCGCGCGTGCCCACGCGGGGTGGCACATGGGGAGCTCCTCTCGACCCGGCCGGCGCTAGCGGAGTTCCTGGATGCGGATCAGGTTGCCCGCGGGGTCGCGGAACGCGCAGTCGCGGATGCCGTACGGCTGCTCCGTCGGCTCCTGGACGACCTCGGCGTCGGCGGCCCGCACCTTCTCGAACACGGCGTCGAGGTCCCGGGCGGCCAGGAGGATCCAGCCGTACGTGCCCTTGGCCATCATCTCGGTGATGGTGCGGCGCTCGTCCTCGGTGATGCCGGGGTCGACGGCGGGCGGCGCCAGGAGGATGGACGTGTCCGGCTGCCCCGCGGGTCCGACCGTGATCCACCGCATCCTGCCCTGACCGACGTCGCTGCGGACCTCGAAGCCGAGGGCGTCCCGGTAGAACGCCAGGGAGGCGTCCGGGTCGTCGTGCGGAAGGGAGGTGGTGTGAATGCTGATGTCCATGCGCTCCACGCTAGTGGCGGCCCCCGGGACGGCGCTTCTCGAATCCTGATTCGTTCCCGGTCCGTCCCGGCCGGATCGTCTCAGTGGTGGAAGCCGGCGCGGTCGGCGTCCACCGGCACGCCCTTCGTCAGGCGCTCCAGCGAGCGGCGGACGTCCTGGGCCAGCAGGTCGACCTCGTCGCGGCCGATGCCGTGGCGGATCAGGACGCGCTGGACGACGGTCTCCTGCCGGTCGGCGGGCAGCGGGTAGGAGGGGACCTGCCAGCCGCGCATCCGGAGCTGGTCGGAGAGGTCGTACAGGCTGAAGCCCGCGCCCGCCGGGTCGGTGAGGGTGTACGAGACGGCGGGCAGCGCGCCCCGCCCGTCGTAGAGCAGGGTGAACGGGCCCATTCCCGCGACCTGTTCGGCGAGGTACCGGGCGGTCAGCGCGCAGGCCTCCTGGACGCGCCGGTAGCCGGCCCGCCCCAGGCGCAGGAAGTTGTAGTACTGGGCGACGATCTCGCCGCCGGGCCGGGAGAAGTTCAGGGCGAACGTCGGCATGTCGCCGCCCAGGTAGTTCACCCGGAAGACGAGGTCCTCCGGCAGGAGGTCGGCGGTGCGCCAGACCGCCCAGCCCACGCCGAGGGGCGCGAGGCCGAACTTGTGGCCGGAGGCGTTGATGGAGGAGACCCTCGGCAGCCGGAAGTCCCAGACGAGGTCCCGGTGGAGGAAGGGGGCGACGAAGCCGCCGCTCGCCGCGTCGACGTGGATCGGGACGTCGAGGCCCGTCTCCTGCTGGATCCGGTCGAGCTCGGCGGCGATCTCGGCGACCGGCTCGTAGTCGCAGGTGAAGGTGACGCCGAGGATCGCGACGACCCCGATGGTGTTCTCGTCGACGTACTCCCTCAGCTGGTGCGGACGCAGCCCCGTCGCGCCCGGCTCCAGCGGGACCTGGCGCAGCTCCACGTCGAAGTAGCGGGCGAACTTGTCCCAGCAGATCTGCACGGGCCCGGCGACGATGTTCGGCCGGTCGGCCGGCTTGCCCTCGGCCCGGCGCCGCTCCCGCCACCGCCACTTCAGGGCGAGGCCGCCGAGCATGGCGGCCTCGCTGGAGCCGGTGGTGGAGCAGCCGAGCGCCGTGCCCTCGCCGGTGGCGCTCCCCGGGGCGTTCCACAGATCGGCCAGGATGTTCACGCACCGCGACTCGATCTCGGCGGTCTGCGGGTACTCGTCCTTGTCGATCATGTTCTTGTCGAGGCACTCGTTCATCAGCCGGCGGACCTCGTCGTCCGTCCACGTCGTGCAGAACGTCGCCAGGTTCTGCGCCGCGTTGCCGTCGAGCAGCAGCTCGTCGTGGAGCATCGCGTAGACGACCGCGGGGAGCGACGGCTCCTCCGGCATCCGGTGCTTCGGCAGGACGCGCTCGCTGAGGGGGGAGGCGAACACGTCGGTCACCGCGTCGGCGCTCTTCGGGGCCTTCATCTCGTGGAGCGCCACAGTTTCCCCTTCGATCAGCGGACTCGTCGACAGTCCTCTCATCAACCCACGGGGCCGGGCGGGGCGCCCGGCAGCGGCCGGGACCGTTGACCCACCCGGGTGAGCGCGGTGCCCAGGCCCTGTCCCGCGGCTCCCCCGACCAGTACGTTCCGGACGAAGTGGATCATCATCGGAAGGCCCCACATGCCCCCTCGCACGACCTCGCACCCGATCAGCGCCACGAACCGGCTCGACGCCGGAGCCCTCGACTCCGCGGACCGGCTCGACGCCGGTGACCCGGACCGGCTCGACGCCGAAGCCTTCGACGCCTACGACGACCTTCCCGAGCGCCTCATCGGCTACCCGGCCGTCTTCCACGCCCTCGGCATCGGCTCCTGCGCCGTCCGCACGGTCCTGGACTACGGCTGCGGGCCCGGCAAGGTCGCCACCCGCGTCGTCGAGGCCTCCGACGCGCGCGTGGTGGCCGTCGACGTCTCGCCCCCCATGCTGGAGATCGCCCGCGAGCGGCGCCCGCACCCGCGGATCGACTACCGGCTCACCGACGACGGCGGGCTCGGCTTCCTCGCCGACGGCTCCGTCGACGCCGCCATGGCCTGCTTCGTCTTCGTCACCACCGGAGACATCGCCGACCTGCACGACATCGCCGCCGAGACGCACCGGGTGCTGCGCCCCGGCGGCCGGTTCGCCGTACTGGACGCCAACCCCCGCACCACGGGCATCCGGTTCTCCACCTTCCGCCGCGGCGAGCCCGGCCGCGTCTACACCAAGGGCGAGCGGCGCCGGTCGCGCCTGGAGCGCCCGGACGGCGGGGCCCCGCTGGAGCCGGTCGACCACCACTGGCCGTGCCAGACGTACCTCGACGTGCTCGGCAAGGCCGGGTTCACCGACCTGGACGTCCACGAGCCCGTCCTCACCCACCGGTCGGCGCTCCTCGGCCACGATCCGGCGGAGGCCGGGCACCCGCCGTTCCTCGTGGTGTCGGGGGTCAGGCAGTAGCCGGGGCCGTCAGGTGTCGGAGTAGCTGAAGTCCCCCACCGTCCAGGCGCTGACGTCCGCGATGGCGACGCGGTACATCCCACCGGTCTCGGGCATGCCCACGGTCCCCTGGAGGATGCGGGCGAGGTGGAAGTGGAGGTGGGTGGGGGGCTCCGCGTCCTTCGTCTCCTTCCCCTCGCCGGGGGCGAAGACGCCGGAGAACTCGGACAGCCGGGTCGAGTCCGTCAGGACCTCCGACACGCGCTGTCTCCACAGGGCCTCGGGCGCCAGCCGCCCGGTGATGACCACTCCTCCCGCGACCACGGTCAGGGACATCTGGTTGCTCCGCCCGGCTTCCACGGTGGCGGCGACGTCGACGAGCAGTTCGTCAGGGATCGACATGGAAGCCGATTCTAGAGGGGCGGGCCCGTGGGGCGGAGGCCCCCGGTGCGATGCGGTGCCTGTGTGGCGCGGAACCGCCCCGGCGCGGCGCCGGCGTGACGCGGTGTCGGTGCGGCTCGGGGTCAGTGCGGGGCGGTGTCGTCCGCGGGGAAGGCGGGGCCGTGGCCGGGGACGATGACGTCGGCGGCGGCCAGGACGCGGAGGCGCGAGGAGCGCAGCACCGCCTGGTCGGGGGAGACCGGGTCCTCGACGGGGCCGTTCGGCCGCCACCAGAGGTCGCCCACGAAGGCGACGACGCCCTCGCCGGTGCCCGCGAGGAGGGTGATGTCCTCGGGGCTGTGGCCGGGGGTGCGGATCAGCCTCAGCGACGGGGCGAGTTCATGGCCCTCGGCGTCGCGGTCGGTCCACTGGTCGGCCTCGTAGATCGCCTTGTGGTCGTGGACGCGGGCCCGGCCGAAGAGGCCGACGTTCATGGTGTTGTCGGGGTGGTGGTGGCTCAGCACGACGTCGGTGATGTCGTCGGGGCCGAGCCCCAGCGCGGCGAGCGGTCCCAGGATGCGGTCGCGGCTCGCCACCATCCCGGGGTCGACGATCACGTGCCGGTCGCCGTCGCGGACGTACGAGACGGTGGCGGCGACCCCGGGCCCGGTGGAGAGGGTGTAGCCGGTGGTCAGGATCGTGTAGGCGGCGGTGCGGGCGAGGAGGGCGTCGCCGGCGGTGTGCTTCGTCGTCGTCATGCCCCCAAGTCTTCTGCGGGGCGCGGACCTTCACGAGTGGCCGTGCTGCCACTGATCGCGGGAATCGTGCCACGCGTGCCACACTCCCTCCGTGCCGCCCTTCCCGACCGTCGCCGCCTACGCCCCGCACGGCGTCGGCATGCTCGGCGCCGGAATCGTCTCCGAGGTGTTCGACGCGCGCGGACAGGGCCTGCCCGCCTTCGACTTCGCGCTCTGCACCGACCGGCCCGGCCGGGTCCGCACCGACGTCGGACTGCCGCTGGTGGTCGACCACGGCCTGGACCGGCTGGCCGGCGCCGACCTGGTGATCACCCTGCCGTGGGCCGACTTCCGTACGCCTCCGGCGCCCGCCGTGCTCGACGCGCTGACCGCGGCGCACGCGCGCGGGGCGCTGGTCGCGGCCCACTGCGTCGGGGCCTTCGCGCTCGCCGCGGCCGGGCTGCTCGACGGGCGGCGGGCCACCACCCACTGGCGGTTCGCCGGGCTCCTGGCCGAACGGCACCCGGAGGTCACCGTCGAACCCGACGCCCTCTACGTCGACCAGGGCACGGTCGTCACCGGCGCGGGCGCCGCCGCCGGCTTCGACCTGTGCCTGCACCTGCTGCGGCGGGAGTACGGCGCGGCCACGGCCAACGCCATCGCCCGGGACCTGGTGCTGCCGTCCCACCGCGACGGCGGCCAGGCCCAGTACCTGGCGACGCCCGTGCCCGAGGACAGCCGGGACGAACGGCTCACCGACGTCCTCGCCTGGGCCCGGGAGAACCTCCACCGGCCGCTGCCCGTCGCCGAACTGGCCCGCCGGGCCCTGATGAGCCGCCGTTCCTTCGCCCGCCGGTTCGCCGCCTCGACCGGCACCACCCCGCACGCCTGGCTGCTCGGGCTGCGCCTCAGCCGCGCCGAGGAGCTCCTGGAGACGACGGAGCTCCCGGTCGAGGAGATCGCCCGCGCGGTCGGCTTCGGCAGCGCGGCGGTGCTCCGCGCCCAGTTCGTCCGCCGCCGGGGCGTGCCCCCGCGCGCGTACCGCCGCTCCTTCAGCCGCACGCCCTGAGGCCGTACGGCCTGGCCCCGGGCGTGGCGTTCGGGCCCGGCGCGCGGGTTCGATCCGCGATCATGCGGTCATGAAGCTGCGCTGCGCCGTACTCGACGACTACCAGGGCGTCGCCCTCTCCTCCGCCGACTGGAGTCCGCTCGCGGGCCGCGTGGACGTCCGCGTGCTGCGCGAGCACCTCACCGACCGGGACGCGCTCGTCGCCGCCGTCGAGGACTGCGAGATCCTCGTGGTCATGCGCGAGCGGACCCCGGTCGACGCCGGACTCCTCGCCCGCCTCCCCCGGCTGCGGCTCCTGATCACCTCCGGGATGCGCAACGCCTCGATCGACCTCGCGGCCTGCCGGGCGCGGGGCGTCACCGTCTGCGGCACCGCCAGCAGTTCCGAGCCGCCCACCGAACTGACCTGGGCCCTCCTCCTGGGCCTCGCCCGGCACGTGCCGGCGGAGGCACGGGCCCTGCGCGAGGGCGGGCCGTGGCAGTCGACCGTCGGCGCCGACCTCGCCGGCCGGACGCTCGGCCTCGTCGGCCTCGGCAAGATCGGCGCCCGGGTGGCCCGGATCGGTCTCGCCTTCGGCATGGACGTGACCGCCTGGAGCCCGAACCTGACGGAGGAGCGGGCCGCCGAGCACGGCGTGCGGCTCGCGAAGGACAAGCGGGACCTGTTCGCAGGCAGCGACTTCGTCTCGCTGCACATGGTGCTGTCCGACCGCACCCGGGGCATGGTCGGGGAGCCGGAGTTGCGGGCGATGCGCCCGTCCGCGTACCTCGTCAACACCTCCCGCGCGGGTCTCGTCGACGGCGGGGCGCTGCTGCGGGCGCTGCGCGGGGGGTGGATCGCGGGGGCGGGCCTCGATGTGTACGAGACGGAGCCGCTGCCCGCCGACGACCCGTTGCGGACGCTGCCGAACGTCCTGGCCCTCCCCCATCTGGGCTATGTGACGGAGGGGAACTACGGGCGCTACTTCGGCCAGGCGGTCGAGGACGTCGAGGCCTTCCTGGCGGGGGCCCCGGTCCGCGAGCTGTCCTAGCCGAGGCTGGCCCTCGCAAGGTCCACGAACTCCTCGTCCGTGAGGCCCAGTTCGCGGGCCTCGGCCGCCGCCTCGCGGAGCCGGGAAACGAGGCGGGCTCGGTCGGGGGCGGTGGCGCCGGGGACGATCAGGGCGCCCCGGCCCCGGCGGAGTTCGATCAGGCCCTCCTCGCGGAGCCGCTGGTAGCCGCGGAGGACGGTGTGGACGTTGACGCCGAGGGAGTCGGCGAGCTCCCGGGCGGCCGGGAGGCGCTCGCCGGGGGCCGCGGAGCCGTCGGCGAGGGCGCCCCGGACGCAGGCGGCGATCTGGTCGCCGAGGGGCACGGCGGAGGCCGGGTCGACACGGAAGAGCACGGTCAGACCTTCCCATGCCGCTCGGCGAGCGTGTTGAGAAGGGCGGCGGCGGTCCGCGCGTCGGGCACGGTGACGGCGAACTCGCGGCCGCCGGACCGCCGTACGACGAGGGCCTCGCCGCTCCGGACGATCACGCCCGTGCGGTGGGCCCGGACCCGGTAGCCCCAGCCGCCGAACTCGGCGAGGACGGCCGCCGTGTCGAGGTCCCGGACGCTCGCGCCCGCGACCTCGTCGAGCGGGATCCGGGCGCGGGGCCGGGAGGCCAGCGCGGAGCGCACGGTGACGCCGCGCCGGTCGACGGTGACCCTGACCCGGGCGAGGGCGAGCCCCGGGAGGCCGATGGCGGGGCCGAGGAGGCCGAGCAGGGCGGCCGGCCAGGGCGCGAGGAGCAGGACGGCCGGGGTGGCGGCGAGGGCGAGCGCCGCGAGGGCGGTGAGCGGCCGGGAGGCGGTGGCGCGGGTCCAGCCGGCGACCTCGCTCGCGCCGAGCGGGAGCCGGGGGGCGTCGGGCAGGCCGGGGGCCGCGGCCGGTCCGTCGCGTTCGTCACGGGGGACGAGCCGGGTCAGTCCCCACCCCGCGAGGGCGAGGAGGGCGGCGGTCGCCGCCGCGAGCAGGAGGTTGGTGAGGGGGGACTCGACCCGCGCCGGGTCGGTGGCGTCCAGGTTGTCCCGTACGAGGAGGACGAGCAGGGCGCCGGTGAAGCCGGCGGTCGCCCAGGCGCCCCAGAGGGAGCCGCGGCGGACCAGGGCGGTCCAGCCGGCGCCGAGCGCGAGGAGCAGGCCGGTGCTGACGGCGGTGAAGGCGGTGCGGCCGGTGAAGCCGTCGGCGTGGCCGCCGTCGGGGCCGAAGTGGGTGGCGAGGGTGTCGGGCAGCCGGTCGTACCGGAGGGCGAGGAGCACCAGGTGGACGGCGAGGGCGAGGGCGAAGGGGAGCGCGGCGAGGGCGCGGAGACGGGGTGCGGCGCGGTTCATGGGACCTCCTTGTTCGCATCACCATAGAACAACTTGTTCGCACTTCGCTAGAACAATGCGATCGATACGCCGTTGACCCGCAGCTTTTACCGCCCGCCCCGCGGCGACGACGATCCGGGTCGGCGCGGTGCGCAGGGCGGCGAAGTCGGGGTGGACGGACACCGAAGGGCCCCCGCTCGACCTCCGCCCGATCTCCTCTCCATCGATACGAGACGTATCGTCTTGTCAAACCTTCCGACGTGCCGTACCGTCACCCAGACGAGACGCCGCGTCTCGCTCCCGTGTTCCCGACGACAGGAGATCGCCCTTGTTCCGTGCCCAATTCATCGACGTCACCCGCCGGTACGACGACCGGCACGTCCACCGCCGGACCGTCCTCGACCGCGTCTCGTTCACCGTCCGTCCCGGCGAACGCCTCGGCGTCGTCGGCGACAACGGCTCGGGGAAGTCCACCCTCCTCCGGCTCCTCGCCGGCCTGGAGCCCCCGGACAACGGCACGGTGACCGTCGAAGCCCCCGGCGGACTCGGCCACCTCGCCCAGACCCTCGACCTCCCCGCGGACGCGACCGTCGGCGACGCCGTCGACCACGCGCTCGCGGAGGTACGGGAGCTGGAGCGAGCGATCCGTACGACGGAGGCGGAACTGTCCGCCACGGACACCGGCACCGGTCCGGACGCCGTTCTCGCCGCGTACGCGGAACTGCTCGCCGCCTACGAGGCGCGGGGCGGCGCCGGGGCCGACCGGCGCGTCGAGACCGTCCTGCGGCGGCTCGGCGAGCCCGGCCCGCTCGACCGCGACCGGCCGCTCGGAACGCTCTCCGGCGGGCAGCGGTCCCGGCTCGCCCTCGCCGGCGTCCTCGCCGCCGACCCCGAACTGCTGCTGCTCGACGAGCCGACGAACGACCTCGACGACGAGGCCGTGTCCTGGCTGGAGGAGCGGCTGCGCACCCACCGGGGCACGATCGTCGCCGTCTCGCACGACCGCGCCTTCCTCGACCGCGTCACCACCGCCGTCCTGGAGGTCGACGAGGACCGCCACACCGTGCGGCGGTACGGCGACGGCTACCGCGGCTTCCTCGCCGGGCGCGCCGCCGAACGGGCCCGCCGGCAGCGGGAGTACGAGGAGTGGAAGGAGGAGCTCGCCCGGTACCGGGCCCTGGCCGACACGCACATCGACCGGTTCTCGGCGATCCCCCGCAAGGCCCCGGCGGCGTTCAGCGGGGCGGGCGCCTTCCGGGCCCGGTCACGGGCGCACGGCGCGATGAGCAGGATCCGGGCCGCCCGCGAGCGGCTCGCCCGGCTCACCGAGCACCCCGTGCCGCCGCCGCCCGAGCCGCTCCGCTTCCGCGCGGACCTGGCGGGCGAGGGCGCGGCGGTCGACCTGACCGGCGTACGGGTCGACGGACGGCTCCGCCTGGACGCCCTGCACCTGGAGCCGGGCGAACGGCTCCTCGTGACCGGCCCCAACGGCGCCGGGAAGTCCACCCTCCTGAAGGTGCTCGCGGGCGAACTCGCCCCCGACGCCGGCACGGTGAAGGCGCCCGCCCGGGTGGGCCTGCTCCGGCAGGACACGGCCCCGCCCACCGACCCCCGTACGGTGAGCGAGGCCTTCGGCGAGGAGCGCGCGGAGGAACTGCTCTCCCTCGGGCTCTTCGCCGCCCGGGACCTGACGGTCCCGGTGTGCCGCCTGTCGGCCGGCCAGCGCCGCAGGCTCGAACTGGCGCGGCTCGTGACCGCGCCGGCCGACCTGCTGCTCCTGGACGAGCCGACCAACCACCTGGCGCCGGGGCTGGTGGAGGAACTGGAGGCGGCGTTGGCTTCGTACCGGGGCACGCTGGTGATCGTCAGCCACGACCGCCGCCTGCGCTCCGGCTTCCGGGGCCACCACCTCGAACTGCCGCCGCCCGTTGTGCGCACCCGTCCCACCGGGACGGTGCCCACCCGCCCCCGTTGTGGGCAATCGTTCCGCAGGGCGGAACGGGTGGGCACAACGGAACGGCGCCCCTTGCCGGCGCCAGAGGCTTCCGCGCCCTGACCCGCACCGGGTTGCGCGCCGCCGCTGCATGCTCCTGCTGCTCGTCCGTGACGACCTCGGCATCGGCGGAGTGGGCCGCGAGGTGGGCCTCTACCAGTACTGGTACGGGCAGTTCGCCGCC